>JBAWVV010000385.1:0-4272 GCA_037147115.1 Planctomycetia bacterium
CTACCTGTTTATTGGCGAGGACGAACTGTATTTGTCGGCGTATCTCAGTTCTTTGAAGTTTGCCGCCATCACCACGGTGTTGTGCCTGTTGATCGCCTATCCGTTTGCCTATTTCATGGCGCGCAGCCCCGCTGACAAGCGACCGGCGCTGCTGATGCTGGTGATGCTGCCGTTCTGGACCTCGTTTTTGCTGCGTGTTTACGCGTGGAAAATGCTCCTGGCCGACACCGGCATTACCCTCATCGAACACACCTGGCACGCCGCCCGGGCCTCGTCGCGAGCCACGCGAGTGATCGTCGCCACCGATAGCGAAGCGATCGCCGCCGCCGTGGCCGCCTTCGGGGGCGAAGCGGTGATGACGTCCCCTGAGGCCCCCAGCGGCACGGCGCGGATCGTCGAGGCCCTCGGGGCGCTCGGCGATGCCGACGTGATCGTGAATGTGCAAGGGGACGAACCGGAAATCACTGCCGCCGCCATCGATGCCGCCATCGACCTCCTCCACCGCTGCCCAGGGGCCGGCATCGCCACGCTCGTCACCCCCATCCGCTCGGCCGACCTCCTCGACGACCCCTCCGCCGTCAAAGCCGAGCTGACCCCATGGCGCGAGCCGGGCACGCCAGGCTCCTGGCTCCCCGGACCGGAAAGCGCCGGCGCCTGGCGGGCGATCACCTTCAGCCGCTCCCGCGTCCCCGCAGCGCGCGAATGGAATGAATCGCTCTTGGCCGCCAATCCGCCCTACTGGTGGCAGCATGTCGGCCTCTACGCCTACCGGCGCGAAGTCCTCGAAGCCTGGAACGAGCTCCCCGAGTCGCGCCTGGCCAGTCTCGAAAGCCTCGAGCAATTGCGGCCGCTCGAAGCGGGCATCGGCATCGTGGCCGGGGCGGTCGACCACGCCGCCAAGGGGATCGATACGCCGCGCGACTACGCAGCGTTTGTCGAGCGCTGCGGGCGCCGCTAACTCTCAGCCCTTCTCAACCGGCACAAGCAACACACTCGACGGCACGCCCGTGAGGACCGCTTCGGAGGTGCTCCCCAGCAGCCAGCGCGTGACCGCGTCGGACGGGGTGCGGCCGAGGATGATGAGGTTGTCGCCATGGTCGCGAACATGGGAGCGGATCTGGTCGCCCGGATTCCCCTGGACAACGATCGGGGCCTTCGCACCGAAGGCCGGCGGAAGATGCTTCTGAAATACTTCGAGGGCCGTGGAGAGCGTGCCGACTTCGTCGTCGTGCTCCTGCTGCCAGGCCGATGCGATCGCCTCCGATTGCGGGTCGCGCACCTTTCGCTCCAACCACGACGGCAGCGGGCCGGCGAGGAGCGATTCTGCCACCCCGATCACCTCGCCTTGCGTGTCGGCGGGCCAGCGGAGCTTGTTGACCACCGCGGCGACCGCCGCGGCACTGGCAGCGAGATGACAGGCGATCGGCCGGATCGGCTCACTGCCGGCGGGAGCGTTGCGGACGACGAGCACCGGCAGCGTTGAGCCATGGACCACCGCGCGCGACACGCTCCCGAGGAGGAAGCGCTCCAGCGACGTCCGGTTGCTCGCGCCAACGACAACGAGATCGGCCTTCCAGCCGATCGCCGCTTCGAGAATCCCGGCCGCCGCCGACTTCGTGCTCACGATCACCTCGAGGGGGCGCGTGAACGGCTGCGGGAGCCGGCCCTCAGCCTCGTCGAAGAGTGCCTTGCTCGCCCCCTCGACGAGCGTCTGACCCCAAGGAACGCGACGTTGGAGCTCCGCGGGGGAAAAGTAGATCGCCACTTCGTCGGCACGCGGATCGATGAGCCGGCCGACGAGCGAGACGGCCTCGAGCGAGGCGGGCGACCCGTCGACACCGATGAGGATCTTCATGACTGGCTCCGACTCAACTCTAGGGACGGGTTCGGGAGGGGAAGGCAGCGCTCCGCCGGAAGCATCGTACCCGAGATTCGACGATGCCCGCCCCGGCGGCCGATCAGGCAATCGTCACCTTCGACGCCTCCCCAGGCACCTCGCGGACCAGCCGCGGGACACCGTAGCCGGAGAGCTTTTGCCGGAGGCCGTCGACAAGCCCGACCGCCTTCGCTTCCGGAACGTCGAAGTGGGCCGTGCCGACAACGCGGTCGGGGAGGTGGAGATAGTAGGGAAGGACACCGATCGCAAGGAGCCGCTCGGAGAGCCCAAGGAGGACAGGGAGCGTGTCGTTGACCCCGGCGAGGAGGACCGCCTGATTGAGGAGGATCGCCCGGCCGCCGGCCAGGGCCCGCACCGCCGTTTCCTGCTCAGGCCCGAGCTCCGCCGGATGGTTGGCATGGATCACGACCACGGCCGGATGGGGGAGGCCGGCGAGGATCTCCACCAGCCGCCGCGTCACCCGGCTCGGGAGCACGATCGGCAGGCGCGTGTGGATCCGGACCCGGCTGATCGTGGGGATGGCGATAATTCTTTCGAGGAGGTCGGCGAGACGGTCGTCGTCGAGGAGGAGCGGATCGCCGCCGGAGAGGATCACCTCGCGAATCGACGGATCAGCCGCGATCGCCGCCAGCGCCGCGGCCGTGCCGGCCGACGAGACCCCATGCTCGGCATAGGGGAACTCGCGGCGGAAGCAGTAGCGGCAGTGGACGGCACAGGCCCCGGTGGCCAACAGGAGCGCCCGGCCGTCGTACTTCTTCACCAAGCCCGGCGCCGCCAGCGCCGCCGCTTCCTCAAGCGGATCGGCCACCCAGCCGGGAGGCGAGGCCAGCTCCGCCCCGAGCGGCAAGACCTGGCGGAGGAGCGGGTCGTTTGAATCGCCAGGCGTCATCCGCTCGAGGAATGGACGGGGGACAAGGAGGGGAAAGCCACCGGCGGCCCGGCGGGCCTCGGCGGCGACGGTGGCGTCGAGCCCGAGGAGCCGGCAGAGCTCGCCGGGATCACGGATGGCGGCCGCCAGCTCGACCTGCCAGCGCTCCCGGGGGGAACCCCGCTCGCGGAGCCCCTCGGCCGCAGGGCTGGCCGCGAGGGCCGAGACCGGCTCGGACTGCGTCGAATCGAGCGTCATGGGGGGCAAGCTGGCCGGGGGCGGATGGTTGAATCGATGGCCGGAGCCGGAGCCTGGGGCCGCCGCGCTCCCGCGGCGGCCGCGGACGTTGACATCCGGCACCGCTGCGGCCACCCTTGACGGTCTTCCGCGGAGCCCCGGAGCCTTTTTAAGGATACGACCGGCCGCCCGGAAAGGGAACGCCCCGGCGGCTGGGCCGTCGGAGCGCATGATCAGGAATCGGGTTTTAGGTTCAACGTCCAGGAGCATCGAAGCAGTGGCAGGCTACAACACGAGCGAGTTCAAGAAGGGGCTCAAGGTCCAGATCGACGGCGACCCCTACCTCATGATCGAGTGCAATTTTGTGAAGCCGGGGAAGGGGCAGGCACTCTACAAGTGCAAGCTCCGCAACCTCCTCCGCGGCACGGTGCTCGACCGGACGTACAAGAGCGGCGACTCGCTCGATGCCGCCGACATCGCCACCATCGAGGCGCAGTTCCTCTACAAGCAGGGGGAACAGTTCGTCTTCATGGACAACACCAGCTACGAGCAGTACGAGCTGACCAAGGAGCAGGTCGACGACGCCTGGAAGTGGATCAAGGAGGGCACCGTTTGCTCGATGCTCCTCTACAACGGCAACCCGATCTCGATGGAAGCGCCCAACCACATGATTCTCAAAGTCGCGTATGCCGAACCGGCCATGCGCGGCAACACGGCGACGAACCTCACCAAGACGGTGAAGCTCGAGACCGGCGCCGACGTGGTCGTGCCGGCCTTCATCGAGCAGGACGACATGATCAAGATCGACACCCGGACCGGCGATTACCTGGAGCGGTCGCAAAAGTAATGGTTTCGCAGCCGCCGCCCGGAAAAAAGGTGCCAGCCACCAATTGACAGACAAATGGTGGCAGGCACCTTTTTCTGCCCCTGCGCAACCCCACGCTCGATCCCACGAACGATCGAGCGAGGGGCTGACCGTGCTCCGAGAGCCGGCCTCGCCGGTCAGCGCAGCCCGGAGGGCGAAGCGCAAGCGGCGCGGAGAAAGCGTCGGCCATGGATGGCCGACGTGAACGTCCGGCGACGGGGCACGGGCAGCCCCGAGCGGGGTCCAAGCGAGCAGCGATGAAACGACAACGGCCCGCCGGAGACTCCGGCGGGCCGCTTCGTTTGGATGACTCAGTCGAAAGCCATGGACAGCTTCGACCGCGTCTCAATTCAGTCCCACCACCACTGCCCGGCGGGGAGGTCGAGCTTCTCGCCGCGGGCGATG
>JBAWVV010000386.1:0-4264 GCA_037147115.1 Planctomycetia bacterium
GCCGTTCGGCGCGCGGCTTCTCGGGCTGACCCTTCTGATCCCGCGAATCTTTTCGTCGAAGAAGCTCGCGGTACACACCGGAGAGTACCTCGCGGTCGCCTGGTGATTCATCGCAGATGGACGCGAGCTGATCGAGCGTGAAGCCTGCATGGGAGGACATGGCGTAGGAATCCCTCTCTGGAACGAGCTCCAGTAGACTACCCATTCCGGGGGACAAGTGCACGAGCCCCGAGGATCAATGCCCACGGAGAGACGAAGAGCATGGAAGCCGGCACGCTCGATCTGAAGACGATTTTCGGTCAAGACCGACGACACGTCGTGCCCCTCTACCAGCGTCCCTACGTATGGGAGGAGAAAAAGCAGTGGGAGCCGCTCTGGGACGATATTGAGGCGGTTGCCCGACGACTCCTCGCTGACCAGCCCACCCGCGCCCACTTCCTCGGCGCGATCGTCTTGGAGCATCATCCGAAGCGGACCGGCTGCCTCGAAACGCGCCTCATCATCGATGGGCAACAGCGACTCACGACGCTCCAGCTCGTTCTGGAGGCGTTTGCCGATTTCTGCCGGTCAATTGGGGAGGATCGACACCACAAGGCACTGCTCAAGCTGACTCGCAACGACGATCCGATGAACCAGGATCCGATCGAGCAATTCAAGGTCTGGCCAACCACGGTCGATCAGGATGCGTTTCGCATGGTGATGGACAGCGCCACACCAGGGGAGGTGATGGACCGCAATCGCGTCGACGAGTATTCGGAACCGGTCCAGCACGCCATAGCCGACGCATACCTCTATTTCCATGGCAGAATCGCGGCGTGGATCCAGGAAGATGCCTCCAGACAGACCGAACGACTCGATGCCCTGCTAGCGACTCTCCGTGAGCAGATTCGGCTGGTGGTCATTGATCTCGGCAAAGAGGACGACGCCCAGCTCATCTTCGAGACGCTCAACGCACGAGGGACACCTCTTCTCCCAACGGATCTCGTCAAGAACCACCTCTTCCACAAGGCTCAACAGGCCGGCCTGCCGCTCGATTCCCTCTACGAGACGTTCTGGAAGCCCTTCGATGAGAAGAGCAGCTATTGGCGTAAGCCGATGGGGCGAGGCCAACAGGCTCGTGCCCGAATCGACACGCTGCTGCAGCACTATCTCACCATCCAAGCCCGCGATGAGATCCTCGTCAGCCATCTTTACGTGGCGTTCCGCGATCACGCGACGGCGATTGATGACCCCGCTAAGACACTCCAGGCGATCGCTCGGTATGCAGCTGCCTACCGAGGCGCGGAGTCTCTCAAAGCCACCACGAGAGCCGGCCTCTTCATGCAGAGGCTGGGGGACATGGACACGACGACGCTCATGCCGATCGTCCTCGAACTTTTTGTCGCATGTGATAGCCAGCCAGGCGAGAGGGATGCCGCCCTGGTTGACCTCGAGTCATTTCTCGTCCGGCGGATGATCTGCCGGCTGACACCGAAGAACTACAACCGTCTCGCGGTCGATCTGGTTGTCTCATTTGCCGAGGGGACCGGCAGTCCCCGCGACCGGCTGCGAAAGGAGCTCCTGAAGTCAGAGGCTGACACCCTGCGATGGCCCTCAGACGAGGAGTGCACAGCAGCCCTCCAGAGCGAGCCGATCTATCGCACGCTCACGCGCAAACGACTGCGAATGATCCTGCGGGCGCTCGAATTGCAGCTCCGCACGGGAAAGTCTGAAGCCATCGACCTCGAAAGGAATCTCACCATCGAGCATCTTTTGCCCCGGCAGTGGCAGAAGCACTGGCCGCTCCCTGCCGGTGCCGCGGTCGACGCCGAGGAGCAACGCAATCGGTTGCTCCACACGATCGGGAATCTCACGCTCCTCACCAAAAAGCTCAATCCGGCTGTGTCGAACGGCCCGTGGGAGAAAAAGCTTGCCGGAATCCAGCGCCACAGCCTGCTCCGGCTCAACAGCGAACTCAGCGATCACGCCGCGGAGGCGTGGGACGAGGATGCCATTCGGAGACGCGGCAGGGCATTGGCTGCTCTTGCCTGCAAAACGTGGCCGCGGCCAGCGGGGCGACCTCTCGACTTCGACCAGTCGAATTGACCGTCGATGGGATCTCTCACGTTCAGGGCAACGTGTCATCGTGACCAATCGCCTTCGGCAAGCGTCGCCGGCTAAGGGCCTGCCGCATCATTCTGAAGCTTGTTGGTGGCGGGACGGGCGGGGTATGATCACCTTTTCCGAGGGTTTTGCTGGTATCAGGTCCCCGGTGCCTATTGTCTACTCCCGCCACCACGTCAGAACAGATCCGAGCCCGCCTCGTCGAGGCACTCCGGCTCGATCTTGTCGGCCCCGACAACGACCACGCCTTCGCAAGCGAACTCCTCTCCGAGTCGCCGCGACGCTGGTATCTCACCGGTTACCTCGTCCCCACGACCCTGCCTTCCGACAAGAAGACCGAGGACGACGCCGAGTCCGACGACGTCGACAGCCCGACTGAGCAGTCAGCCAGCGACGACGGGGCAGAAATCGACCGCACCGCTGCCAAGAAGGGACTGCTTCCCAGTTCGATGGGGTTGAGCGTCCTTGTCGCCAAGGGTGTTGGGACGCTCTCCGCCATCGTCGAATGGGGCGACTACACCTACGAAGGTCCGCAGGGAAGCGAGGCCGCCGACGGCTCGGCGATCGAAGCCGACGGGGTCGCGGGATCGCCCAGAGAGCCGTGGGGGGCACCCGAGGCTATCGACGCCACCCGAAATCAGGCCGGGCGACGATCTCACTCGCCGATGCGGCGGCGAGCGGCAAACCTTCGATCACGCCGGTTGAAGGTTCGGAAGGGCTGCAACTGGTCACCACCGTCCGCGAGGTGCCCGCCACGACGCTCTCGGGCAGTCGCTTGCCGGCAGGGACACGAAGCGTGGCGGTGTTTCTCGTCAATGAACGGACGCCAGATCTGGAACGACCGTATAGCCGATTCGTGTTCCAACCCCGGCTGCGGCTTGAATCCGCAGCCGATACCAAGGGCTTCGTGCCAAGGCCGGATCTCCGCGGAGGGGACGGGGCCCCCGGAGGCGACGACTCCGACGAGCGGATCGCCGACGTGCAGTACCGCGATGTCGTGGATCATGCCGTGGGCCATGGCGTGTCGGCTCGATCGAGCTGCGATGAGCATGGAAGTTGCCGATCGGTCGAGACCCATTGGATCCCCGATGCCTCGGTGGAGCGAGTCGAGGCGCGGAGCCTCGATGGAGTGACGCTCGATATGGAGGACCTGGGAGAGCTTGTCGACGGAACTGCCGCCACGACAGCACTCACCCCCCTGGTCGAGCAGTACCGCTCCTGGATTGACGCGCAGGCAGCCGTTCTCGCTGGCATGAAGGGGACGCGTCGAGAGACGGTGTCTGGCATGCTTGCCGACATGAAGACAGCGGCCAAGCGGATCGAGGCTGGAATCAAAACGATCGCCAATGAACCACTAGCACTGGACGCCTTTCGGACTGCGAATCGGGCCATGGCGATCGCGGCCCGCCGCCGGGATTGGTATTCGAAGGGGCGCTCGGGATCGCCCGCCGATCGACCTTCCCCCGCGTGGCGACCATTTCAGCTCGCCTTCATTCTCTTGGCGATCAACGGGCTCACCGACGAGACGCACGGCGACAGGGATCGGGTCGATCTTCTCTTTTTTCCCACCGGCGGTGGCAAGACAGAGGCCTACCTCGGCCTGGCGGCCTACACGATCGTGTTGCGTCGCCTGAAGCACGGCACGCCCCGCGGCTGTGGCCTCTCTGTCCTCATGCGGTACACGCTGCGCCTTCTCACGCTCGATCAGCTCGGCCGTGCCGCTGCATTGATTTGTGCCCTCGAGCTCGAACGCCAAAAAGATTCTGCCAGGCTCGGCACGTGGCCGTTTGAAATCGGGCTGTGGGTGGGGAGCGCCGCAACCCCCAACCGGATGGGAAAACGAGGCGACACTGGGCCTGGGAGCGACGAGACGGCGTACTCGCGCACCAACCGCTTCAAACGGAACCCTGGCGCGCAAGCCGCTCCAATCCCGATCGAGGAATGCCCTTGGTGCGGCGCGGCATTCACCGCCGAATCATTCCGCCTCACCCCAAACGACAAAGACCCAAAGGATCTTCGCGTTACTTGCAGCGACCACACGTGCGATTTCACCGGTGACAACCCGCTCCCGATCGTTGGCGTCGACGAGCCGATCTATCGCCGGCTCCCCTGCTTCATGATCGCGACGATCGACAAGTTTGCAGCACTTCCCTGGACGGGG
>JBAWVV010000387.1:0-4249 GCA_037147115.1 Planctomycetia bacterium
GACGGTCGATTCGCTGAACAGCGGCACGCCGGTCAACCTCGCGGTCAACGCCAGCGGCCCGACGACGTTCAAAGCCGCCGTCGGGGCCACCAATCTGCTCAATACGCTGTCGACCAATGCCGGTTACGGCCGGTCAGACACTGGGGTGACGCTGTTCAATGTCGTGCCGGTGGTCGGCACGGCAACCGTCCGCACGCTCGGCGGCCAGTTCCATAGCGACGATGTCATGCTCCTCCAGGACACGCTCCTGCGGAGCACCGCCGGCGGGGCGGTGACGTTCTCGAGAACGGTTTTGTCAAGCGGCGGGACATGGGCCCTGGCCGTCGACACCACCGGGACGACGACCTTCACGGGCGCCGTCGGCGGTGCGATCGGTGGCACGGCGGCGTTGCGTTCCCTCGAGGTGCGCTCCGGGCAGACCGTGCTGGCCACGCCGCTGGTCAACACCAGCGGACTTGACGGCCAGACCTACGCCGGCGCGGTCACGCTCACGGCCAGCGCCCGGATCGAAGCCGGGGCGGGCCCGGTGACGTTCCGTTCGTCGCTCGATTCGGTGGCGGGGGCGGCAGCGAATCTCGCGGTCCACGCCGGCGGAGCGACGCGGTTCACCGGGCCGGTGGGCCGGGGGGCGCCCCTCGCCAGCCTGACGACGGCCGGCGGTGATGGGCAGCCGGTGGCGGGCACCACGTTCTTCGACGGCGGCCTCGTCGCCACCTCCGGGGCCGGGGGGCAGTCGTATCCCGATCGGGTCGCCCTCGGGGTCGACACCTCGTTCACCTCCGGGCCGAACGGTTCGCTCGTGTTCCGCGATAGCCTCGATGGCGCCGTAACTTCGTCCTTCGCCGCCGGCAGCGGTGCGGTGAACTTCTTCGGACCGGTGGGGGGAATTGTTCCGCTGCGCGGCCTGGTCCTGGCCAGTGCCTCGAGCGTCTTTGCGGCCCAGCCGATCGTCCTCGACGGCACGAATCCGGCGGCGGCGACCGATGGCCTCGTCGTCGGTCCCGGCGTCAATTCGGTGACCATCGCGGCACCGGGAGGGAGCGTGAGCGGTTTCCGCGGCACCGGGATCGTCTTCGGGGGCACGTCGACGAACTCGCTCCTGGCCGGATTCGACGTCAGGCTCAACGGCATCGACGGGATCACCGTCCGCGCCGGTAACTACAGCGGCACGCGACTCCAGAACAACCGGATCACTGGCAACGGACGCGATGGCGTGTACCTCGATCCGACCGGCGGCAGCCTCGCCAGTCTCTTCATCGGCGGCGCTTCCCCGGCCGAGGGCAACACGATCGCGGGGAATGCCTCCAACGGCATCGAGACCTCATCCGGGAGCCTCTCCGGCGTGGTCATTGCCGGGAATAGCATCACTGCCAACGGCAATTCGTCGGCCCGCACTGGGAACGGGATCCTCGTCCGCGGTAGCGGCGCGATGATCGGCTGGGATACCGCGCCGTTCCCCGGAGGCGTCGCACCAGCCCCATCGAACACGATTCAGGGCAACGGTCTCAACGGTATCGAGATCGCCGCGGGGAGCGGCACCTCGATCCTCTCCAACGCGATCTTCAAAAATGGCGTCGGGACCGAGGCCGGTGCGGTCGGCAAGGGGATCTCGCTCGGTGCCTCCGGGACCGGCAATGACGGACAGGTGGCACCGGAGATCCGCAAGCTCGTCTGGGACCGCCGCGACGGGGTCGTGCGTGTGGAGCTGGTCGTGCCGGCCGACGGCCAGTATTTCGTGCAGCTGTGGCGGAATCTCCCGTCCGATGAGGAGGGGGTGGCGCCGGTCGATACGATCGGATTCGAGGGGCACTTCCTCGTGGCACCGGTGCGCCCCGGCCAACCGCTCACCTCCGGCAAGCCAGCGATCGCCGGGGCTGGCGTGGTTCGTGGGAACACGCTCGAAACCCTCGAGATCCCGGCCAGCAGCCTCACCGCAGGGGATTGGCTGACAGCCACGGCGACGCTCCTCGCCGGCACGTCGCCGGGGAGCACCAGTGAGTTTTCCCGCGCGGTGCAGGTGACCGCCTACCCGGCCCTAGCGGTCGGTGGAGACAGCTTCGGGACGACCTGGAATCCCGAGTTCCCCTACAAGGTTCAACCGTCGACGACCACGACGATCCGTCTGGAGAATCTGTCGAAGACACAGATCGAGGTCTTCGAGACGGTCGGGACGCTCCTGACGCTCACCGCGAGCCAGGTCAACGGTGATGTCGTGCCGGCAACGATCGTCAAGGGGACGCTGGCCAATGACAACCCCTCGGCCGTCGATGTCGAGCTCGACTTCCGGCCGCAGATCGGATTCCAGCCGCCAGCCTTCGGCACGCTCTCGGTCGGTTGGTCGTCGCTCCCCGCGGCGCGGCTCTACGACACATCGACCCAGATGCCCGCCACGGGCGTTGGCACCATCGGGGCGGCGGAGATTCGCAACGCACTTGAAGCACCGATCCCCGGGCCGGTCTCCACGATCACGATCGATTCCATCTTCCGCAACGCCTTCGTCGGCCGGTTCCAGGGGGGGCTGCGGGTGGCGTCGGCCGACTTCGACGGCGACGGGTTCGTCGACATCGTCACGGTCCCGGGGGGCGTCCCCGTCGCGCCATCGGGCACCCCCGGCTCCACGGTCTCGAACATCCCCAATGCCAAGGAATTCGGAGACACCTTCCGGATCGTCACGATCTACAACGGCAGCCCGAACCCAGACCTGAAGTGGACCTCGTCCTCGTTCAACCTCGGTGGGATGTTTGACGCCACCTTCAGCCCGACCGATACCGGAAGCTACAGCGGTGGCTTCCTCGTCACGACGGGGGACGTCAGGTCCGAGGCCGCCGGATCGAAGAATGCCGTTACCGAGTTGATCGTTGCTTCCTCGTCTGAATCGGCGACCGCGCCCCATCGCGTCGTGGTGCTCGATGTCACCCGCACCAATCGCGGCGACAAGCCGATCATCGGGATGACCACCGGGCGCATTGATGTCGGTGCCACGATCACTGGCCTCACGGCCGGGGCCTTCAGCTCGGCGAAGCCTGGCCGGGCGGATATCCTCGTGGCCACGACGAAGGCCGAGCCCGGCGCCTGGATGTCGCAGACTCCGATTCTGGACACTTCCAAGGTATCGATCCTTTCCTCTGCAGGGGCTGGGCTCGAGGTGGCGAGGAGCTTCTTCATCAACGCGCTGGTGGAGAACGGCCCTCCCGGGAGCGGCACGATCCAAAACGCCTTCCTCTACGGCGCGAGCCTCGCCCTCGGCGACATCAACGACGATTTCTTCGGCAAGGCTGATCTCGTGCTCGGGAGCGGGGAGATCGGGTTGTCGAACATCCGTGTTATCAAAAATAGCATCGCCGTCTCAGGGTCGCAGGCGGCGATCGACGCGGCCCTCCTGCCGACGGGGGATTTCGGTCTGCTCTCTCCCCGCAGCCCCGCGACGTCGACCTCGTGGCAGCCGGGGAACCTCATTTACCGGACCGTCGGGCAGACGAAGACCTTGATCGGTGGCGGCGGCCCGGACTACTACACCGGCGAAAACGTCCCGATACCGTTCGGGAACGGCTTCATGGCGCCTTTCAACATCGCCGTGGTCGAGCCGAACGGGCGGGCGTTCGACAAAGGCGGCAATGGCTTCGGTGCCGAAGTCTTCGCCGCCCTCGGGGCGCCCAACCAGTCGGGCAACCTGATCCGTTCCTTCGCCTGGAGTGACGCGACAAAATGGCGGCGGATCCAGCCGCAGGACATCAAGGTCGTCGAGATCGACAAGAGCCGGCTCCACGACGGCGAGGGATTGCGGTTGGGGTGAAAAGGGAGGGCTTTCTGAACGCCCCGCCGAGGCCCCATTTCCGGGGCAGACCCGGCCTGGATTCATCGCCGCTGGTATGGGAAGGTCCGGGGGGCCGGGGGATCTCCCGGTGCGGACGGCGGCCAAGTCCCGCGGGCGGGCCCTGGCGGTGGCCGGTCCCTCCCCCGCTCCCGACGAGGTCAGGCATGGAATACGACGACACGTTCAACGGCAGCCCGGCCGCCGGGATCGACCTCCTGCAGTGGGATGACAAGAACCGGGCGTTCTGGACCGAGCGCCTCGGGCGGCGCTATCTCCTCTGGGTCGTGCCGACGCGCGCGAGAAAGGGGAAGATCCTGGAGATCGGAGCGGCTTGGTACAACAGATACCAAAAGGAAGTCGTGGGCCGGGAGAACGAGCTGACGATCTTCGACATCAAAGAGCCAAATCACCGCGACATCGTCTCCATTCCCGGTC
>JBAWVV010000388.1:0-4198 GCA_037147115.1 Planctomycetia bacterium
GAAGTTCTGGTAGCGGTCGGGATCGTCGCGACGGATGGGGACGATGGTGGGCTCAGCGTCAGCCGTATCGGGCGACGGGTCGGTGGCCCGTCCGGCAGCCATGGTGGCGATCGCCAGCCATCCCAGGGGGGCATGGGTGGCGATCGCCAGGACCAGCCGGCGCGACGGGCGTTGGGTTCGGTGAGCCTGCGGCATCGGTGGGACTCCGTCGGTGAAACCGGTGAAACATGGAAAGGGGAGCCTCTAGTCTGCACCGAGTGTCAGGGCCGGTCGAGCCTCTGGCGGATGGTGGGGCGACGCAGCCGGGTCGACGATGGTACAACCGCGGGGAATGCGGTCGTCGTGCCGGTGACTCTTGGATCCCGGGCTCGGCCAACCAGACGAACATGAGGAGTCGAAGCGATGCGAAGGGCCACGCTGATGGGCGACCGGGGATGGTTGACGGCGCACCGAAGGACCGGCAGAGCGATCCTTGCTCTGGTCCTCCTGGCCGGCGGATCTCCGGCAGGGATCACTTCCGTGTGGGCCCAGGAACCGGCGAAGCCGGCCGCTGAGAAGGCCGCCGACACGAAGCCGGTCGAGACCGTGACGGTGGAGAAGGGGCGCTTCGAGGTCGTCTTCGAGTCGAAGGGGGATTTCGATCCCGTCGATGCCACCGTGGTGCAACACAAGCCCGAGCAGTGGGCGCTGCCGCTGGAGATCGTGCGGATCGTGCCACACGGCACGCGCGTCAACGCCGGCGATGTGCTTGTCGAGCTCGACACCGAGAAGCTCGACCGGGCGATCGCTGATCTCGACCTCGACCTCGCCGTCGGTGAGAAGACCCTCGAGATCGCCCGCCGCGATCTGCCGGTGACCGAAGCGCTTCAGCCGCTGGAGCTGGCCGATGCGGAGCGCGACACGCTGGCCGCCACTGAGGATCTCGCCCGCTTCCTCGCCATCGGCCGGACGCTCGCCGAGGATTCGGCCCGCTTCCGCCTCAAGGCCTCAGAGGAGCAGCTGAAGTATTCCCGCGAGGAGCTCCGCCAGCTGGAGAAGATGTACAAGGACAAGGACCTCACCGAGGAAACCGAGGAGATGATCCTCCAGCGGACGCGGTTCGAGGTCGAGTCGGGGGAGTTCAACCTCCGGCGGGCGGGCGTCGACACGGAAGCGGCGCTGACGTTCGAGGTCCCGCGCAAGGAAGCGGCGCTCAAGGATGCGGCCGAGAAGGCCAAGCTCTCGCTTGAAAAAACGCGGGCCACGTCGGCCCTGGCCCTCGAGCAGAAGCGGCTAACGCTCAAGAAAGCAGAACGCGACCGCTTGGAGGCGCTGCGGAAGATGCGTGACCTCCAGCAGGACCGGGCCGGGATTCCGCTCAAGGCCCCGCGGTCGGGAATCGTCTACTACGGGCGGCAGCATGATGGCGCCTGGACGACCGCAGCGGTGGCCGCGAAGGCGCTGGTGGGGCAGGGGGTGCCGGTCGGTGATCTCGTGTTTACGGTTGTCGATCCGGAGCGGGTCACCTTCCGGGTCAAGGTCGATGAGAAGGATCTCCATCTCCTTGCCGCCGGGCTCAAGGGGCGCGTCGAGCTCGCCGGCTTCCCCGACACGGAAGGGGCGATCGTGCTCGAGTCGGTGTCGCCTGTCCCGCGCGACGGCAAGGTCGATGCCCGGTTCACCGTCAGCGGGCCGGCCGTTGGCGTGAAGCCGGTGCCCGGGATGACGGGAAGCGCTCGCTGCCAGGTCTACTCGCGCCCCGATGCGTTGACGCTTCCGGTGTCGGCCATCTTCCGCGACGACGACGGCCGGAAGATCGTCTGGCTGCCGGGGAAGGATGGCGCCGCGCCTGAGAAGCGCGTCGTGAAGACGGGGCGCGCCAGCGGCGGAAGGACCGAGATTCTCGAGGGGATCGCGGCCGGGGATGTCGTCCGGTCGAGCCGGCCCTAGAAGCCGGCAGGCTCGGGGCGCCTGGTGTGGCCCATGGTGTGGCGTCGAGCAACGACCCAACGCGAGGAGACTTCGATGACCTTGGCACGAACCGTGACGGTGCTCTTCGCTTTGTTTCTGGTCTTGCTTCCCGTGGCATCGGCCAGGGGGGATGAGGCACCGGTCGCTGGGGGCGCGGGGTTGGCCGAGGATCGTGATCCGATCCCGCGGCCGAAGGGGCCGGCATCGATGTCGCCGGCCGAGCTCGACGGGGCGATCGATCGCGGGCGCAGGTTCCTCGTCGGCATCCAAAACCCCGATGGGTCTTTCGGCTCGGCCGAGAACACGAAGGATCTCAACATCATCGCCGGGATCGGCTCCCATCTCGGCTTCCGGGCGGCGACGACGGCGATGTGCGTCCAGGCGCTCATCGAGGAGGATGACGGCTCTGGTGAAGTCGGCGAGGCGATCACGCGCGGCGAGAAGTGGCTGTTCGACGAACTGCCCAACGTCCGCCGCGACAACCCGATGCTGATCTACAACGTCTGGGCGCATGGCTATGGCATCCAGGCGCTCGTGGCGATGCATGGCCGCAAGCCCGACGACGCGGTCAGACGTGAGCGGATCGAGGGGCTGATCCGCGGGCAGTATGAGAAGCTCGAGAAGTATGAATCGGCCGAGGGGGGCTGGGGCTACTACGATTTCAAGCATGGCACGCAGCGGCCTGCTTCCTCCTCGACGAGCTTCGTCAACGCGATGGTCCTTGTCGCCTTCGCCGACGCCCGCGGGATCGGCGTGCCGCCGCCGGAAAAGGTCACACAGCGCGCCGTCGCTGCAACGGAGCTCCAGATGCTCCCCGACTTCAGCTACCTCTACGGAAGCTATTTGCGGAACAAGCCGCGCCGCGGGATCAACCGGCCGGCCGGGAGCCTCGGCCGCAGCCAAGCCTGCAATCTGGCGCTGCGACTGTGGGGCAACGAGAAGATCACCGATCAGGTCAATGAGGACTGGCTCGACCGGCTCGTGACCCGCAACGGCTGGCTCGACCTCGGCCGCAAACGGCCGATCCCGCACGAGTCGTTCTTCCAGGTGGCTGGCTACTTTTACTACTTCGGCCACTACTACGCGGCCCGCGTCATCGAGGAACTCCCGGCGGAGAAGCGCCCTTTCTACCAAGACCATCTCGCCCGGATCCTCATCGATGTTCAGGACGCCGACGGCTCGTGGTGGGATTATCCGCTCTACAACTACCACCAGCAGTACGGCACCGCCTACGCGATCATGTCGCTCCATCGCTGCCGCCGGCCGCGCGAGTGACGTCGCGCGGTGCCGAGATGACCAACCCTGCCACGGCCACCTCCCCGGACGCCGCCCCGTGCCGCACGGCGATCGTCACCGGGGCCGCCAGCGGCCTGGGGCGGGCCCTCTGCGTGCGCCTTGCCCGTGATGGCTTTTTGATCGCGATCTGCGACATCGATCTGACCGGCGCTGCCGAGACCCTTACCCTTGTCGAGGCCGCCGGCGGCAGCGGCCGGGTCGAGCCGCTCGACGTCACCGATCCGGCGGCCTGGCTATCGCTCCAGGAGCGGCTGGAGCACGATTGGCCGCAGCTCGATCTCCTCGTCAACAACGCCGGCGTGGTGGTGTCGGGGGATGTGGGGCGCTGT
Source organism: Planctomycetia bacterium (assembly GCA_037147115.1). Taxonomy (GTDB): domain Bacteria; phylum Planctomycetota; class Planctomycetia; order Pirellulales; family UBA1268; genus QWOP01. The sequence goes on from JBAWVV010000388.1 coordinate 3,576, forward strand.
TCGCTCGACGACTGGCGCTGGATCGTCGACACCAATCTGTGGGGCGTGATCCATGGGTGCCATGTCTGTGTCGACTGGCTGAAGCGCAACCCGCGCGGCAGTCATGTCATCAATACGTCGTCGCTGGCGGCGATCGGATCGTTTCCGGGGATGGCGGCCTACAACGTCACGAAGGCGGCTGTGGTGTCGTTTTCCGAGACGCTCCACGCCGAGCTCGGCCGACATCGCGTTGGGGTGACGGTCCTCTGTCCGTCGTTCTTCCCCACGGCACTGCTCGACAACGGTCGGTTCGCGAGCCCCGCCGAGCAGCGCATCGCCCGCGCGGAGTTCACGCGCACCAAGCTGACGGCGGAAAAGGTAGCCGATGCGGCGGTCCGGGCGATGGCCCGGAAGCAGCTCTACGTCATCCTGCCGGCGAAGGCACGCGTTCTCTGGTGGATCAAGCGACTCTCCCCTTGGCTCTTCTTCCGGGTCATCGCCCTCGAGGTCAATCGGCGGCTCAACGCCCGCTGACAGCGCCGCTCAGGCCGGCCAGCGCTTTGGCTTCCACCCCGTCTGCGTCTGGAGCGCTTCGAGAAGGAGCCCGAGGAGGAGGAGCGGCGTCAGCCAGCGCCCCAGCCCCT
>JBAWVV010000389.1:0-4190 GCA_037147115.1 Planctomycetia bacterium
TGATTCGCTCATCGCCCGCAAGCACGGCCTGCCCGTGGCGGTCGAGGTGTCGCGGCGGGCGGCCGCCGCACGGTCCCAGCCCCAGGCAATTCCCGAGTTCGACCGGTTTCTGCGGTCGCCCCGGCGACTGAATCCCAGCACCACCGCCGACCTCCCCGCCACCCTCGAAATCGAACTCCTCGACCCCGATCAAAAAACAATCAGCCAAAAAATTTCTACCCCCGTCACCCTCAGGCCCGGCCTCCACCCCGTCGAATCCGCCCTCACCGTCCACTCCCCAAAACTCTGGTGGCCCCGCGGCCGCGGCCCGCATCCGGCTCTCCGAGTCGACGAGGAAGTTGGCCCGGGTGACCACCCGCTCGCCGGCCTCGAGGCCCGAGAGCACCTCCACCAGGTCGCCGGGCTGGAGGGTGCCGGACAGGGTCACCGAGGTGGCGACCCCGGCCCGGACCGTGACGGGGCTGTGCGTCACGCCAACGGGGCTGACGGTGATGCTCGAGGTGGACGCCGGCCCGGCTGGCGATCGTGGGGGTTCTCACCCTCGCCGCCGCGGGCTTGATTGTCCGGGGGATCATCACCTGGAACGAAGCCCGGGCGAAACGGCTCGGGATCGACTGCCGAGAGGCCCATCAGGCCGGGGACTATGCCGCGGAGGAACGGCTCGCCACAGCCTGGAACGGCCTCGAACCGGCGGCCGCCGAGCCGCTCTTCTTCCTCGCCCAGGCTCAGCTCGGCCTGGGAAAGCAGCGCGCGGCGGCCGACACCCTCGGCCGGCTTCCCGATGGCGACCGGTTGACGCTCACGGCGCTCGGGGATCGGGCCGATCTCCTCTTCGGCGATCTCCAAGACCCGCGCGAGGCCGCCCGAACGTGCGAGCGGATCCTCGCCCTCGATCCGGCCAATGGTGAGGCGCACCGCCGGCTCTGTTTCTTCTACGCCGCCACGCTCCAGCGCGAGAAGCTCGCCGCCCAGGCCCGGCAGGCGATCGATCTCGGCTGCGAGACGCCGGAGACGTATGTCTACGTCGTCGGCTCCGACTGGTTGACCCTCTCCAACACCTCAGCGGTCAACGGCCATTGGCTCAAGGCCGCGCCTGACGACGAACTATTTCTCGTCGCTGCCGCCCGCGGGTTTGTCAGCAACAGCGGTCTGGAGGAGGACGTCGCGGGGAGCGAGGATGGGGATGGGGGGGGAGTTCGTGAGGAACGACAGGTTCCCGAGCACGATCGGCGGCTCAAGGAGCTCCTCGACCGCTTCCCCGGCAACCTCGAGCTCCTCGCCTATTTCCTCCAGAAGGCGACCACCCGCGGCGACATCGACGACGTGACGGCGCTCCTCGGCCAGGCGCCACCCGCGGCGGAGGCGGACAACCGCTTCTGGCGCTTCAAAGGATGGGTCCATGCCCAGAGCGACCAACCGGCCGAGGCGGAGGCGGCCTACCGTCGGGCCCTCGAGATCGACGCTTATGACTTCGCCACGCAGCACCAGCTCGGGGGGGCCTTGAGAAAAGGGGGAAAGCTCGAGGAAGCGGCCGATTTTGCCCGTCTGGCGGCGCAGGGGCGGGGACTGCGGAAGTCGATTCTGGAGCAGCCGGATGTCCGCGCCATCCCTCCGCCCCTCCTCCGCGAGATGGGGAGCTACGCCGGGGGGTGCGGGGACCGCGAGGTCGCCGACCGGATCGCCGCCCGCCTCAAGCAGATCGGCCTGCCCTCTTCCGGCAGCGGGCCTGCTCGTTCCCAGGTGCAAATCCCTTGACGGCGGCAGCGTTGTGGAATTAGATTTCTTTACGGGTGGGTCGTTCGGGGATCCCGGAAAAGATTTATCTTCCGGGATGGCAAGACTCGATGGATCCAGGTTTCCCTCTTCGCAGCCGATTGGGGCGGCGACGGGATCCTGGGGCACCGGTCTGAGGGCGTCGGCCGGGGAGTTCCCCGTCACGTGCCCGCCGATCAAGCCGTGCGACCGGCTCGTTTGTTCCTCATTATTCGCACATTCGTCAATTTCCCCCGTAGACGTTCCCGATCGGCAATGTCCTGCCACGGCGCGTCTGTCCGGAATCAAGGCATCCCAGCACCATGAATCATTCTGCGTTCCAGTTTGTGCGTCCTCTCCACACCCAGTTCCTCGCGAGCGTTGCCCTCGTGGTCATGTTGGTCATGGTGGTCATGGTGGCCACCGGCTGCAGCGCCGGGGGCCCAGCCTTCAACCCCGTCAGCGGGAAGCTGACCATCGATGGGCAGATTCCCGCCAATGTCCAGGTCTCCTTTTATCCCGTCGACGGCAAGGGGCCGATCGCCTCTGGCAATGTCGATGCCGGCACGGGGCGGTACGAGCTCACCAGCAGCGGCGGGGTCGGTAAGGCCGCCGGCAAGGGGGCGGTCGCCGGGAAGTACAAGGTTGTCCTGAATGTTGGCGGCAGCGCTGCCGGCTCGAACGAGGCGATGATGGCCCAGTACAGCGGCGGCAACAATCAGGGGAAGGCTCCGGCCGTGCCGAAGGCTTCTTTCAGCAAGGAGTTCGGCTCGGCCTCCACGAGCCCCAAGGAGGTCGAGGTCAAGTCGGGTGCCAACGCGATCGATCTCGCCCTGTAATCGCTGCGGGGATCGCTGCGGTGCTCTCTCGTTCAACGTTTGATGTAGGTTTCGTCGGTCCCGGTTCCCGCGTTTGTTTCAATTTTTCATTCTTTTGCCTGCGGATCCCGGCTGATTTGGTTTTTTAAGCGTCTGTTCAACGTCTTCTTGAGATTGATTTTCCAGGGCCGTTCGAGACGGCGGCTTTCGCTCTGATTTCTCACTGATTTCTTTCATCGGCTTCATTCACGGAGATTCACTGATGTCTATGCAAACCCTCTTCAGGGGGCGTGCCCGCGGGGCGTTCACGCTCGTTGAATTGCTCGTTGTGATCGCGATCATCGGCACGCTCGTCGGCCTGCTCCTCCCGGCGGTTCAGGCCGCCCGCGAGGCCGCCCGCCGCAGCAGTTGTTCAAGCAAAATGAAGCAGATGGGTTTGGCCATCCAAAACCATGCTTCTGCCAAGCAGGACACGCTTCCTTACAACAAGGATCAGGCGATCTGCGGCAACGGCAACTCGACGACCGGCGCGAAGGAGTTCAAACTCTCCAACGACGGGGCCTGGTCGTGGGTCTTCATGGCGCTTCCCTTCATGGAAGAGAATGCGATCTACAATCAGTTCGATCAAAGCCTCAACACCTACGACACGAGCAAGACCCCGAGCAATCTCTCGCTCGCTGGCAAGCCGCTGAAGAACTTTATCTGCCCGTCGAACACGGCGATGGAACCGGTCCGTACTGGTCAGGCCGCCAGCTACTTCAACTGGAACGGCTACACATTCGGCGCTTCCGACTACACCGGCAGCCTCGGGCATGTGTGGGCCGGCTGGCACGATTGCGGAGCGGTCCCGGGGTTCACTGATCCGGAAGGCAAGGGCCGGTTCAACAAGGGGCAAAACCCAGGCACGCCGTGGGTCAACGGCGAGTGCTGGGACGAACAGGTCAACTACAACGGCGTCTTCAAGCAGGTCGGCCCGCGGAAGCTTGGCGACATCCAAGACGGCCAGTCGCGGACGATCGCCGTCTTTGAGAACATGCACTGGCGGGGCGGTAACGGCGCGATCTTCGACTACGGCAACCAAGCGGATTGTGCTTGGATCAATCCCAACGGCGTTGTTGACAGCCTTCTCAAGCCCCTCAACAACACCAACCCCGCCTGGCAGCAGGGGGCTGGTGATCAGCGGTGCCACGGCTGGAGCAGCAACCATCCCAACGGTGGCCATGCGCTCCGGGCTGACGGGAGCGTTGGCTACTTCAACGAGAACATGGATCACTGGGTTCGCTACTGCCTCGCCACGGCTCGGGGCAAAGAGTCGCAGAACGAATAATTTGTCGGCGTCATTCCCCGGCCTGTGGCCGGGAGACGTCGTCGTCCTCGAAGACGAACACGGGGCCTGCCGGCGACGGCGGGCCCCGTGCCTTTTTCGGGTATTCTCTGGCGAACTCCTCCGGCGATATCTTCCGGAAGGTGGCACGCCACCGCCGGATCCACTCTGCAGCGTTCACCGCCATGTTTCGCAGCCCTTCTTCCGCTCCGGGCCGGATCACCGCGAGCGTGGCTTTGGTTGTGGCCCTGGTTGTGGCCCTGGTTGTCGGCTGTGCCCGGCCGCAACCGGCCCCC
>JBAWVV010000390.1:0-4182 GCA_037147115.1 Planctomycetia bacterium
CGCGAATCCATCATGCACGTCGTTGTCCTCTTCCGCTATTTCTGGCCCGAGTCGCGCGTCTCCGAGGAGCCCCACATGCTCCGCGAGATCGTCCACCGGCATGTCGCCCGGGGGGACAGCGTCGACGTCTACTGCGGCGCGGCCGACGACTGCCTGGAGGCCTGGAACAAAGAGTTCCCCGAGCGGGTCCGCGTCAGCAGCTTCCGGGCACCGGTCGACCGCAACGGCCCGCTCGTCGGGCGCGTTTTGAACTCCGCCCGCCTCCTGCTGCGGGGGCTCGGGGCGCTCCTCTGGCCCGGGCGCATCGATCTGCTCTATCTCTTTACCTATCCCCCCGGATTCGCCGGGGCGATGATCGCCTTCTGCCGTGTCTTCCGCCGCCACACCCGCATCCTCTTCAGCTTCCAGGACAACCTCGAATACCGGATCGGCAATCCGCTCATCCGCGCCTGCTACCGGGCTTACAACCGCTTCTGCGTCTCTCACGCCACGGTCACCACCGTCCTCTCGGAAGAGATGCGCGAGCACCTCCTCGAATCGGTTCCGCTCCGCTCCCGAGCGAAGGTCGGAGAGCGGATCGAGGTCGTGAACAATTTCTACGCCGAACAGATCGATCCGCAGCGCGCCACGTCCACCAAGGCCTACGACATCCTGTATGCGGGCAATCACGGCCCGGGGCAGAATCTGGCTTTTTTTATCGAGGCGCTGGCGCGCTGCCGCTCGCACCCTTCCCCGCGGATTGTGTTCTACGGCGGCGGCACGGAAAAGGAGGCTCTTCAGGCGCTCGCCCGCGAGCGGGGGGCCCCGATCGAGTTTCGCGATCCGGTCGACCGGCAGACGATTGCCACCGAAATGCAAGCTGCCCGGTACGGTCTCGTGGCGATGCTTCCGGAGCTGCCCCGGTATGCCTTCCCTTCGAAGATCATCGCCTACACCTGCAACGGCACGAAGGCGCTGCTGATGTGCGATCCCAGCGGGCCCCTCGGCCGCTGGGTCGTCGCCGAGCGGCTCGGCGACGTTCTCGATGTCACCGACGCCGACCGGGCGGCGACGGGAATCGAGGCCCTCCTCGCGGTGACCGACGACACCGATCCTCGCGACACCTCCAGCCGCGCCGCCACGCTTTTCGGCAAGGACGTCTTCCTGGGACGGATCGAGGCGATCCTCGCCCGGCTGTTTGCCTGAGAGGCAAGCTGCAGGCCGTCACGCCGTCATTCGCCGGCGAACAGTTCCTCGCCGGCGTGCGTTTCGAGAAACTCGTGGCGCACGGTCCGCTCGATCGCTGTGCCGAGCGTGACGGGGGGAACGAAACCGGTCGCCGGCGCGGCCGACGTAAACGATGTCTCGGCGCAGAACTTGCGCACCCGGACGCGGCTGATCGGGAATGACCGCCCCGACACCCGCGCCACGGCATCGAATATCGTGCCGATCGCCATCCCGACCGGAAACGGGATGCGGAGCCCGACGCTGGGCACCTTCCCCATCAGCCCCCGCACCCGGCAGACGAGCTCGTTCATCGAGAGATCAGGCTCGTCGACGTAGTTGCACAGATGGAGGCCAACTGGGAGGGAGAGGCAATGGTCGAAGAACGCGACGACGTTCCCGACATAGGCCATCGACTTATGATTGCGGCCAGTGCCGATCATCGCGAACCGGCCGGTGGCGATCTGGCGGAGGAGGTTGTAGACGTTGCCGCGGTTGTTCTCACCGAAGACGACCGTCGGGCGGACGATGACGAGCGTCCGCCGGGCCGGTGCCTCGGCGTGCCAGCGGCGCAATTCCCCTTCGGCGCCCCACTTCGTCCGGCCATACTCGTTGAACGGCCGGATCGCCCCATCTTCGCCGGTGTGCGCCGGCGCCATGCCGTACACCGCCACGCTACTGGTAAACAGGATCGTGTCGATGTTCCGCGCCGTCGCCGCCCGGCAGACATTCGCCGTCCCGGCCACGTTGACATCGTGATAGAGCGACAGCGGCCGAACGTCGTCGCGGTGCTCGGCGGCGAGATGGATGATCGGCGCGCCGGCGACAAGTCCGTCGGCTAGGGCGCCGGCGTCGCGGATGTCGCGGATCACCGACTTATCAGGAAATCGGCGACTGGCGACCTTGTCGATGATCGTGAACGCCGGCCCCCCCTCGCGGACGAACCGCTCGCACAGCCGCGTGCCGATGAAGCCGCTGCCACCGATCACGTTGACGTGACCGTCGCGGGCCGCGGGCGGGGAGATGGACTGAGGCGCGGCCGTCATGGGCGACAAGCTCCTTTAAGCATCCCGTCGCCAGACGACGCGGTTGACGTAATCGGTGTAGCTGATGATGATCCGCAAGACTTTGTCCGACACATTCGGCATCGAATAATCATCGACGAGGCGCAGCGTCCGATGCTCCCCGCGGGCTTGCGTGCCAAGGATCGCCAAACCCTGCCGGACACGGTCGAGCTCGAGCCCCACCATCATCACCGCCGCCTCCTCCATTCCTTCCGGCCGCTCATGGGCCTCGCGGATGTTGAGGGCCGGAAAATTCAGAATCGATGACTCTTCGCTGATCGTGCCGCTGTCAGAGAGCACCGCCCGGGCAACGGTCTGGAGCTTGACGTAGTCGTGGAAGCCGAGCGGCTTGAGGAGACTGACGCGCGGGTCGAAGGCCACGCCCGCGGCGTCGACGCGCTTCCGGGTGCGCGGATGCGTCGAGACGATCACCGGCAGGCCGTGGTCGACCGCGAGGGCGTTGATGATCGCTACGAGCCGGTGGAAGCTCCGCTCCGACTCGATGTTCTCCTCGCGATGGGCGCTGACGACGAAATATTCGCCCGCCCGGAGCCCGAGCCGGTCGAGGATGTCGGAAGCCTCGATCCGCGGCCGCTCGTGCTCGAGGACCTCGAACATCGGGCTGCCGGTCTTGATGACGAGATCGGGCCGGAGCCCCTCGCGGAGGAGGTATTCGCGGGCGATCGTGCTGTAGCAGAGATTGACATCGGCGACATGATCGACGATCCGACGATTGATCTCCTCCGGCACGCGCTGGTCGAAGCAGCGGTTCCCAGCCTCCATGTGGAAGACCGGAATCTTGCGGCGCTTGGCCGGGATCACCGCCAGGCAGCTGTTGGTGTCGCCAAGCACGAGGAGCGCCTCGGGCTTCTCTGCCGCGAGGACGTCGTCGACAGCGCTGATGATCCGCCCGATCGTCTGCGCGGCGCTCCCCGATTGGCCAGGAAGGGGAGTGGCCGTGTCGAGGAAGTGATCGGGCCGCTTTACCCGTAGATCCTCGAAAAAGATCTGATTCAGTTCGTAGTCGTAGTTTTGCCCGGTGTGGACCAGGACATGCTCGCAGTGCTCGTCGAGGCGCTCGAGAACCCTTGAGAGCCGGATGATCTCCGGCCTCGTCCCCACCACCGTCATCACCTTCAATCGCTTCATCCGTCGACCTTCATGGCAATGGTGTCGGGGCGGTTTCGGTCGAACAGTTCGTTTGCCCAGAGCATGACGATCAGCTCGTCGTCGCCGATGTTCGTGACGTCGTGGACCCAGCCCGGGGCCGTCTCCACGATCGATCCCTCGCCGCCGCGGACCGTGAGCTCGTAGCGCTCAGCCGTCACGACATGCCGGAAGTCGAATCGGGCCGTCCCGCGGATGACGAGGAACTTCTCCGTCTTCGTGTGGTGGTAATGACCGCCGCGGGTGATCCCCGGGTGGGCCGTAAAGTAGCTGAATTGCCCCGAATCGACCGTCCGCAGCATTTCCACGAACTCCCCGCGCGGGTCGCCATGCCGGGGCACCTGGTAGGCGAAGGCGTCAGTCGGCAGGAAGCTCAAGGACGTCGAATGGAGGGCACGAACGAGGCCGGCCCCGACCCGCGGCGTCACGAGCGTCTTCCGGCCGGCATGGACCGCCCGGAGCGTCTCCACCACCTCGCCGGCGGTCGTCGCGTAAACCGGGCCCGCCTCGCGGAAGCCGCCCCCCTCGTGGGGATCCTCGAGGACCTCGAGGAACGCCTCGACGACATCGTCGACGTAGACCAGATGCAGAGGGGAGGCAGGGTCGTGGATCGTGATCGGGAGGCCGCGGGCGATGTTGTGGCAGAACGTGGCGACGGCCGAGTTGTAGTTTGGCCGCGACCACTTCCCGAAGACATTGGTGAGCCGGAAGAGATGAACGGGGGCACCGGTGGCCTCGGCGTAGGCCA
>JBAWVV010000391.1:0-4176 GCA_037147115.1 Planctomycetia bacterium
CTGCCGACGAGCGTGATGTTTCGGAGCACAGCCGCGCTGCCGCCGGGGGTGGCGCTGAAGCCGAAGGTCGTCGAGCCACCGGCCGCGAGCGAGCCATTCCAGCTCTCGTTGCCAACGGTGTAGCGGCTGCCCGACCGACTCGCGATCACCCCATTCCAGAGGGTGGTGATCTGGCCGTCGAAGTCGAACTCGACCGTCCAACTGCCATACGCGGTGCCGGTGGTGTTGCGAATCGTCACATCGCCATTGAAGCCGCTGCCCCAGTCGCTCGTGACCGCGAATTGGACCGCCGTGGATGGCGTGGGGGTGGAAACAGGCACCGGCGGGGGTGAGGGAGCCGGGTCATTGTTGAGGATCGTGACGATGCCGCTTTGGTCGGCGATCGTTGCCCGCGTCGGCGACGAGAGGTTGATTGAGAAGGTCTCGTTCGGCTCGTAGGCACGGTCTCCCTTGATCGCGATCAGCACCTGCCTGGTGGTCGTCCCAGCAGCAAACGAGACGCTGCCGGCCTTTGCCACGAAGTCGCTGCCGGCCGTGGCGGTGCCGCCGGCCGTCGCAAATCGCACGCTTACCGTGTTTGACGCGGGCTGCGAGAGCCGCAGGGTGATGGCCGCGTTCTGGGTGCCGGCGTCACCTTCGGTGATCGTGACGTCGTCGATCGAGATCGACGGCGGAGTGATCGCCATCATGAACCGCGGCTCGAGGGTTTCTGACGACAGGCAGAGGCCGGTCTTTTTGCGGGCGGCGGCCACTCGTCGCTGGAAGCCGCGGCGAAGTTGCCGCGAGGAGAAGCGAAACCAGTCGAGGTTGAAGAAGTCGCTGATGGTGCTGCCATTCATGGGATGTCTCTGTCGCGTTCTGCGGTTGCCCCCGCCGCTCCAATCTGTACGGCGCGGACAGGAACGCTGAACAGCGGTGCGATTCGCTGACCGTTTTCGGCGACCGCCCGGGCGACAGAGGGGGAGCGGGTTTCATCCAAGAAAACGGGGGTCGTCACTGGCGGCGTTCATCCGCCGTTCATCGTCGATTCAGATGGCGTTCATGTTCGGAAGAAGGAATCGGCCCAGAAAGAAGTGTCGTTGGCGACTGGACACTTGGTGGGCGAGCATCCGGACTACGCTTAATTGACCGCGACAGAGAGAACAGCGGCAACGCCGGCGTCAGTCAGCCGGGACGACCTCGAGGATCACCGGCGCCGAGCACTGGCCGCCGTCGGCCCCTTGCCTTCGGCGTCGAGGATCGCGACGGTGAGCTACGGCATCTCGGCATCTCGGCATCTCGGCATCAGGGGTTTCGCCTGCCGCCGCGAGCAGGAGCCGTTCGATCTCCGTCAGGAAGATCTGCGTGAGCACCGCGACGGCTCGGGGTCGAGAGGGATGCGGCAATGAGCGTTCTCGGGGAGGCCATCGCGGAGGCGATGCGGGCGAAGTCCGACGAGGCCCCAGGCATCAAGAGCAAGATGGACCATGTGGCTGAGGCATTGGCGGCCGTGAGGCGGAACCTGATCGGTGAACTACCGAAAATGCGACGGGCCGGCCGGACCGATGTCAGCGACCTCGCGGTCTCGGTGAATGCCCAGACTCCGGTCTCGGAGCCGCTCTACGCCGTGGCGTGATCGGAGGGCAGGAACAGCGCCGGGCGGGCCTCAGTACCCGGGCCTCCGGCGCGCGGCCCGCCCACCGCCTGGAGCGAGATCGTGCAAGCCCACTTTCGACCGGGCATTTTTCCAAGCGACAGATAGACGAGCCGCCCGTGATCGACATCCACAGGCTCTGAGCGGTGCAGGACGCCAGGGCACCACCAAGCCGCCCGACTCGGAGAGACTCCGCGCCGACGGTAAGAAAAACGCCACTTCAAGGGGTAAGCCAGGCGTTCCGGGAGCGACTTTTTGGGCCAGGAAGTCCGCGCGCTCAGCTCACGAGTCGCTCATCAGTCGGGCAATGCTGGCGGATATGCCATTGACCGGGCTATCCTCTATGCTCTCCGGCAGGCTTGTGTTTTCCAAGGGGATGGTTGTGCCGGGGTAAAACGAGCTCGCTCACGAACGTTGAAGCGTTCAGCACGGAGAGGTAAAGAGCGCACCGATGTTTCGTGCCGGCTTGGGCGGTTGGTCAACCTGCTTCTTGGGAGCCATTCAATGCGGTTTACGGTAGTGCTTGAGCAGGAGCCCGACGAAGGGTTCGTGGCGTCAGTTCCGGCGCTTCCCGGATGCGTCAGCCAGGGAGATACCCGCGAAGAGGCACTGCGAAATATTCGTGAGGCGATTGAACTGTACCTGGAGGACTGCCGAGAATCGGGCGACCCAATTCCGTCGGAATCCGGAAGAGAGTTTGTCGAGATCGAGGCCGCGTGACCGCGAACCGACATGCCAAAGCTGCCAACGGATTTGAGTGGCCAGGATGTGCGGACGGCGCTCGAGAGACGTCAGTTCGAGTTTCGCCGGCAAAAAGGAAGCCACATGATCCTGGGCCGTTCCGAGCCGGCAGGCCGAGTCGTCGTGCCTGACCACAAGCAAGTCCGTGTCGGTACCTTGCGAAAGATCATTTCGCAAGCGGGCCTTACGGTGGAAGACTTCCTGAAAGCCCTCGCGGGTGACTGACGACCATCGATCGGCATAGGCTGAAACGCATGGCAGCCGGTTCCTTCACCTCGCCCAAAGGCCTCTGGCCTTCATGATTTCGAGCGTGAGGATGATCGCCACGCCCATCAGCGATTCGCCAGCGATCAGCCCGCTCGATACCGGCACCGTGCAGGTGTCGGCTGTCTTTGGCGATGTCCGCGCGACCAGCCACGCGACCAAGTGGGGATAGCCCGGCCAATGGCACTTCCGCAACCGTTCCCGAGCAGATGAGCGGCTCGTGAGCTGAGGCCGCGGTCTTCCTGGCCAAAAAAGTCGTTCCAGGAACGCCTGGCTTACCCCTTGAAGTGGCGTTTTTCCTGCCGTCGGCGCAGAGGCTCTCCCAGTCCGGCGGCCTGGCGGGCTTGTCGCGACCTGGCGTCCCGCAGCAATCAGAGGCTGTGGATGTCGATCGCGGGCAGTTTGAAGGACCTGCTGCCATGATGCGGATCTCGCTTGATTCTCCGGCCCTGACCGCGGTTTGCAGTCTGTTGGCCGGCGTCACGGGGCAGCCGACACCGCGGGCCGGCCGCAGCGGCCGCCGCAAGGCATCCCGCCTGCACTTTCGCGGGGAGCAGCTCGAGCCGCGGATGATGCTCGACGCCGGCATGCGTGCGATACTCCCCGACCTCGTGGCGGAGAGCGACACCGGCGCGTCGAACAGCGACAACGTCACCTTCGACCGTGCGCCGGAGCTGACCGGCAGCGTGCGAGGCGCGTTGAGTCAGGTGCGGCTCTTCATCGATGGCCGAGGGGGCGACCTGCTGCCTGTCACGAACGGCACCTGGACGCACGAGGTGCCCGCCACGGCAGCCCTTACTCCCGGTGGGCACACGTTCGCCGGCCGTCCCGTGCACACCTCGGGCCGGGTGGGTCCGCTTTCCCGGTGGGAGGCAGTGCGGGTCGATGCCGAGGCTGAGGCCGAAAGAGAAATGCAACGAGCAATACAAAGACAGAGGCAAGTAGACTGGGGAAAAATCTTCTGAGTGCCTGGGCCCGATGCCGAAGCTGACGAGTTTCTCGTGATCGACATCCACAGCCTGTGACGGGATCCCATCCCACGGTGCGGACGGCCCGAGAGACGAGCGGTTTCAAGGCCAGTCTGCATCGACGAGAGAAATCCGGTCTTGCATTCGGTCACAATGCCCGCGGGTGTTACATACGGCAGTGTTGTGAACGTGACCGCCCTGACACGCAGCCGGCGTATCCACCGGCCTGGAAGCCGACCAGGCGCGCTTGGTTGGTTTTTCGTGTGGTGACGCATCGTGGTCACGACATGTCAGCGAGTGGATTCTCGGATCTGACGTACTCGATTCGATGAAGAGAAATGCTCGCGGCGGATAGATCAGGATGGCCGTCGGTTCAATCAACCGGGACCACCTCGAGGATGACCGGCGCCGAGCACTGGCCGCCGTCGGCGGTGGCCCGCAGATGGAAGAGCCTGCGGCCGGGCTTTGCCACGGGGGAGGCGGTGATGAAGAACTCGCGCTCCGATTGCCCCTCGACGATCAACAGGCCGTTGAGCCCGATGTTGTCGACGTAGCAACCGAAGGGAAGGT
>JBAWVV010000392.1:0-4158 GCA_037147115.1 Planctomycetia bacterium
ATCCGTGGGCGGGGCGTTGCGGCCAGCGACTCATCCGGTGAGCCGGCGTTTCACCCGGCTGGCCACCTGCCATGCGAGGCCGCCGGCATCCCGGAGGAGGTCCTCCACGTAGCCAGGCCAATCGCCGCGGTGCCGGCAGGCGCGGCGGTGATGCCGGCGCCAGTCGGCAGCACACACCGCGCGGCCCGGCAGGGGGATCGGCCCGGGCCGCGGACACCCCGCCCAGTGGATGGCAACCCATTTGAGCGGATCGGTGGGGTCGTCATCCCGGTAGCGGATCAGCTCGTCGCGGCCCCCCCAGGCGTAGAGATCGTCGAGCCATTCGACCCTCGTGCCCGGCGCGTGGGCGGCGAGGAAGTAGGAGAGGAAGCCCTGGTCTCCCATGAATGGCCCGAGTCGCGAGCCAGTCATGGCTCCCAGTCCCTGCTCCCCATAGAAGCGTTTCGCCCGCGCGAAGACGTCGAGGAGCGTGTCGCGATCAATGGCATCCCGCGACGCCGAGAACTCCCCGCTGTTGAGAAGATGGGCATCGCGCCAGTCGAAGGCCGGATCGAACAACGCCAGCGCCACGGTGTCGCCCGTCATCGCGTCGAGTTCCCGCTTCCGGGCCGACTCGTCGGCGGCCTCCAGCTTTTTCCAGGTGCTCGATCGCCGGTTCGCCATCACAAACGGCCCTTCGGCGGCAGCGATGTGATCGAGATACGGCTGGAGATCGCGGAGGACGAGTTGGTCGGCGTCCATGTGCATGAACCGCTCTGCCGGCCCCCAGAAAACCCGCAGTTTCTTGTAGTAGCGGTCGAGTTCGAGGATCCGCGGATCGGTCGGACGCCACACCGGATGGCCGAACATCTCGTCGCCGCGGTAGTCGTCGTCGGGGATCAAGTAGATCCGCGGCGACCGGACGTGCGCCTCGATGCTCGCGACGAGCGCCTTGGCGAGGTGGTAGTCAGACCGCATCGTGCTGACATAGATGGCGACGGTCATGACAACTCGCGGCGGGTGGTCACGCAAACGTGGCGAGGAGCGTCACGATCCGCTGCCAGAGCGTCCACAGACCGATGATGATGAAGCCGGCCGAGGATGTCACGAGGAGGATGTCCCAGGCCGGGCCCGGCCGCAGCCGGGGGTCGAGTGCGCGCCAGCGGAACCAGAGCACCGCCACGCCGAGGGCGGCGAGCATCACCGCCTGGGCGGCCCCACTGGCGAGCACCATCGCCAGCGGGGCGCGGATCGCCAGTGCCAGGACCATCGCCACCAGCGGCCAAGCGATCGAGAGGCGGCGGTTCCAGGCCGTGCGCGCGGCGGCGTCCCCGGGCAGCAGGCCGGCGAGGATCAGCCCGTCGACGACCATCCGGGCGTTGCCCGCCGCGGCGACGAAGAGCGTGGAATAGAGAACCGCGAAGGCGCCGATCAGAAAGGCCCCGTTGGCCCAGGCACCAAAGACCGGCGCGTACATCGCGCCGAGTGTTCGCACCATCTCGCTCCCCTCCGGGACGAGACCGAGGCGTCCGAGCGTTGCAGCGCCGAGGAGGTAGAAGGCCACGGTGACGGCCGTGTAGACCGCCATCGACGCCCAGGCGTCGAGTTGCATGACGCGCAGCCAACCACGGGCGCGGATCGCCCAGGCTTCGGAGTCGTCGCGCGGCCCGACCGCGACGCCGTATCCCTTCTCCAGGCACCAATAGGGATAGACCATCAACTCGCTGGCGCCCACGCCGATGATCCCGAAGGTCGCCAGGGCCGTCAGGATCGGAGAGAAATCTTTCCGCTCCTCCGGGAGGCGGAAGGCGAAACCGCTGCCGAACTCTGCCGCGGAAATCGCCCAGGCCGGATCGAATTGCAGCAGTCCGAGGGCCACGAGTGTGACCAGCGTGAACGTGCCTACGAGGATGATCGAGACCAGTTCGATCAGCTTGTAGCGTCCTACCCCCAGCAGCACCGCGGTCACGATTCCGGTGACGACCGCCCACAGGGTTTCGTCGACCGGTTTGACGAGATCCTCCTTCTCGGAGGCGAGCTCGGCCATCCGCAGGTCGAGCGAGTCGGCCGTCGCGGTGTCACCGTGGTGACGGGCCGCGGCGGCGAGGATCCGGTCGCGAGCGGCCTCGTCATGAACCCGATTCCATTCCCGCCCGGCCGCCGTCACCGGCACACCCGCCGCGAGCGTCTGGGCGACGCCGGAGAGGATCCCCCCCTGCTGCACGAGGACGAGGACGGTCATCACGACCCAGGCCCAGTAGATCCAGCCCCGCCCGGCAAAGCGTGGCCCGGGCACCCGGTCGAAGGCATCCAGCGGCGTGCGCCCCCAGGAGAGGGTGGCACGGCCGATCTCCACCTGGGCCGCCACCTTGATCACGCAGCCGATGAGGATCAGCCAGAGGAGCAGGAATCCGGCCTGGGCTCCGGTGGTTGTGGTGGCGATCAGCTCGCCGCTGCCGACGATCGAACTGGCCAGCACGATCCCGGGGCCGAGATGGCGCAGCGCTCCGATGAGCGTCTGCGGTGGATCGACGGTGGTGCGTGGCGGTTCCCCCATGGCGAGAAGAAGTGTTGCGGATCGGCGGCCGGAAGGGAATCCGCCTCACAAAAAAAGGCCACCGGGGCCGTGCGACGGGCCCCGGTGGCACTTGCGTCAGGAGCTGGGAATCACTTCGTGACGTCGCCGGTCGGCGCGGCACCGACCACCGGGGTGGCCGTGTCGCTCGCCGGTTGCGGCGCGGAGGGAATCGACTCCCCCTTCCGGGTCGACTCGACGGAGGCCCGGGGGGCCATCGCGGCCGGATCGGCCTGACGGGCGGTTCGCGTCAGCTCGATCACCGGCTTGAGGGCGGCAACGGCCCGGTCGACGGCCGGCTGGAGGAGCATGACGTCGACGATCATGTGCTGCACGTCGCTGACGGTCGAGGTGGCATTCCGCAGGCCGTCGCGGAGATCGTGGAACCTGGCCAGCGTGGCATCGGCGTCATCGAGGTGGTCGGCTCCCGACACGACCGCACTCTTCAGGGCCACGAGGCGACGGAGACGTTCCTCGGCGGGGCCGGTAACCGTATCCTGGCTGACGATCGACAGAGTCAGGCCGGAGATCCGCTCGACCGTCTTCTCGGCGTCGACGATCGATGCCTCGGAGTCGATGACGGCGCGTTCCAGCCGGCCGGCACGTTCCTGAACCTTGGTGGCGTGATCGACGACGGTCGCCGCACCGGCGATCCGGGCAACGAGCGTCTGGACGTCATCGAGGACCGGCGTCGCGGCGTCGATCTTCGTCATCCCCACCGTCAGATCCTGGTGGAGGGCGTCGAGAACGGCCAGCGACGAACGGGCTTTGCGGGCCGAATCACGAGATGCCTCGATCTTCGACGACAGATCCGCCATCTCGTCGAGGACGGTCGAGGCTTCACCGACGGCCGGGCCCCGGGCGGCGATCCCGGCGTGGAGGGTGTCGACGCGATCGAGGGTCGTCGTCGCCTGTTCGATCGCGGCGGTCTGGGCCGAGATCCGATCGGCGAGTTTCTCAAACCTGCCGAACGCCTCCTCGGCATCGCCGAGTTGGCGGGCCTGGAGCTGGAGCTGCGCGAGGAGGGCATTGGTGCCCTTGGCCGCGTTGCCGGTGGCATTCAGATCAGACACGGTTCTCGTCAACTGGCTCACCTGACGCTCGAGGCCGGTGAGGTGTTGTTGCGAGGGGCGGAGGAGGCCGAACCAGGCAACCAGAAGCATCGCTCCGCTGCCGACGAGGAACGACCACGTGTCGATCCTGGGGAACGCGGAAGCCGCCGGGGTGGTGCCATGGGGATTGACGACGGGCATGGTGGAATCTCCGGAAAACGGGGGTGGGGGAAAGGTGGATCGTTACGAACCGGTTGTTACTGGAAAAAACCGATGGAACCGACCGACGTCCGTGACCGTGATGGCATGGTCTCGACACCCCCGGTTCCGGGAACGGCGTCTGCTTCGCCGTTGAAAAAAAGATCGGCAGATTTGCCCCATCGGCAGAGTCGGTGGAAAGAAAGGCCGGCTGGGATGGCGGTGCCGGTTGGAGCGGGAAGGCGGCTGGCCCTTCAGCGCGTATACTCTTCTCCGTCGCGCGCCCGTAGCTCAATTGGATAGAGCATCGGTCTTCGGAACCGAGGGTTGCAGGTTCGAGTCCTGCCGGGCGCA
>JBAWVV010000393.1:0-4118 GCA_037147115.1 Planctomycetia bacterium
GTGCCTCCGCCACTCCTCCCCAAAGCCTCCCCTTCCATGTTCGATCCCGTTCGCGGCAAACCAGACTTTCCCAAAAACGAGACCGAGATCCTCGCCTTCTGGCGGGATGAGCGGATCTACCGGAAGTCGCTGGAGCAGCGGGCCGGGGCGGAGCGATTCGTGTTTTTTGAGGGGCCGCCGACGGCCAACGGGATGCCCCATCCGGGGCATTGTCTGACGCGGACGATCAAGGATCTCTACCCGCGCTACCAGACGATGCGCGGAAGACTGTGCGAGCGCAAGGGGGGCTGGGACACCCACGGACTGCCTGTCGAAGTCGAGGTCTGCAAGGCTCTCGGCATCCATTCCAAGGCGCAGATCGAGGAGTATGGCGTCGAGCCCTTCATCCACCGCTGCCAGGAATCGGTGTGGCGCTACATGAAGGAGTGGGAATCACTCACCGAGCGGATCGGCTTCTGGATCGATCTCTCCGAGGCCTACGTCACCTACCACAAGTCGTACGTCGAGAGTGTCTGGTGGGCGCTGGCGGATCTCTTCGACCGCGGGCTCCTCTACCGCGGCCACAAGATCGTCTGGTGGTGGGCGCAGGGGGGGACGGCGCTCTCCAGCGGCGAGGTCGGCCAGGGCTACAAAGAGGTCGCCGACCCGAGCGTCTTCGTCGCCTTCCCGCTCCTTGACGACGCTGGAAAGCCGACCAACCGCAGTCTCGTCGCCTGGACAACGACCCCCTGGACGCTTCCCGCGAATCAATTCGCGGCAGTGAAGCCCGATCTTCCCTATGCGGTGATCCGCGAGACGACCGCAGAGGGGGCTTTCGTCGACGGCACCCCCGAGTTTGTTGTCGCCGAGACGCTCGCGGCCTCGTTGCCGGAGAAACTGAAAAAGCCATTCGCCACCGTCGCCACGATCGCTGGCCGCGACCTCGTGGGAAAAAGCTACCTTCCTCCCTTCGACACCTACCGGCCGGAAGGGGCACCGAATCCCGCCGCACTCGTCGGCGGCGGCCGGTCACCGGCGGCCTGGCGCATCGTCGCGGCCGACTTCGTCACCACCGACTCTGGCACCGGGATCGTTCATATCGCCCCCGCCTTTGGGGAGGTCGATTACGGCGTCCTCATGGCCGAGCAGCCCCGCTTCGAGTCGGGGGGGCCGGCGCTGCTCAATTGCGTCGCCCCCGACGGCACCTTCACCGACGAGTTCCCGATGGGGAGCGGCCGGTTCGTCAAGGAGTGCGACCGCGACATCACTCGCGACCTCAAGGCCCGCGGGCTGCTCGTCCACCAAGAGCAGTACGTTCACGATTATCCGTTCTGCTGGCGGGCCGACAGCGATCCCCTCATCCAGTACCCGCGCGCGAGCTGGTTCATCCGCACCAGCCAGTTCCGCGACGCGATGCTCGCCAACAACGCCCGCATCGATTGGCTCCCGGAGCACATCAAGGAGGGGCGGTTTGGCAACTTCCTTGGAAGCAACGTCGACTGGGCCCTCTCTCGCGAGCGTTACTGGGGAACACCGCTGCCGATCTGGGTGTGTGAGTCGACCGGCCGGGCCGAGGCCGTCCCCTCCTTCGCGGCCGTCCTCGCCAAGCCGGGCGTCGCTGGCACCGAGGTCTTCGACCAGGCCAAGGCCGACAATCCCGATCTCAGCGACGATCTCCGCGTTCACAAGCCCTACATCGACGCGGTCACCTACGACTCCCCGTTTGCGCTCGGTGCACGGATGCGGCGGGTGACGGAGGTGATCGACTGCTGGTTTGACTCAGGTGCCATGCCGTTTGCGCAGTGGGGCTGGCCGCACACGGGGCACGAGGATTTCGCCACGCAGTTTCCCGCCCACTTCATCTCCGAGGCGATCGACCAGACGCGCGGCTGGTTCTACAGCCAGCTGGCGATCAGCACGCTCCTCTTCGGCGGCGACGGGCCGGGCACGCTTCCCGAAGGCGTCTCCCCCCCGGCAGCCGACTACCCTCACCCTTTCCGCGCCTGCATTGTTCTCGGGCTGATGCTCGGCGAGGACGGGCAGAAGATGGCCAAGAGCAAGCGCAACTACAAAGAGCCGGGGGTGATCTTCGACGCCTACGGCGCTGACGCCCTGCGCTGGTATTTCCTCGCTGGTCAGCCCCCGTGGACGACGATCCGCTACAGCGAGCGGACGATCCGCGAGAGCGTGCCGGAGTTCCTCATCCGGCTGTGGAACGTCTATTCGTTCTTCGTCATCTACGCCAACATCGACGGCTTCGATCCAGGCACGCTCCTCGACGATCCGGGGAGCCTCGATCACGCCGATCTGGCCAAGGCCCGCGGCTGGCGGCCAGTGTCCGAGCGATCCGAACTCGACCGCTGGATGCTCGCGGAGCTCTCGGCCACGGCCAGTGGTGTTGTCGAGCGGATGGACGCCTTCGACCATTTCGCCGCAGCCGGCATGATCTCGGCGCTCGTCGATGGCGTCAGCAATTGGTTCGTGCGCCGCAGCCGCGACCGCTTCTGGGGCTCCGGCCGGGCCGACAGCCCCAAGGGCAATCCCGACAAGCTCGACGCCTACTGGACGCTCTACGAGACGCTCCTCGGCGTCATTCGGCTCGCCGCGCCGTTTGTTCCCTTCGTCACCGAGTCGATGTGGCGGAACCTCGCCGTCGGTCGCTTCGGCGACAAGGTGGCGGAGAGTATCCATCTCACGGATTACCCTCGAGGAGAGCCCGGGCTCCTCGACGCCGATCTCGTCCGCCGGATGACGCTGGTGCGCGAGGTGGCGTCGCTGGGCCGTGCGGCCCGGGCAAGCGCCAAGCTCAAGGTTCGGCAGCCGCTTTCCAAGGTCGAAGTGATCCTCGCCGACGCCTCCCCAGACGATGCCGCTTGGCTGGCGGCGCATGCCGATCTGGTCTGCGACGAGCTCAACGTGAAGCAGTTCGAGATCTGCCGTGAGCCCGACCGCTACATCACCCGCAGCATCCTCCCCGATCTGAAAAAACTCGGGCCCCGCCTCGGCAAGCTCCTCCCCCAGGCCCGCGACGCACTGACCAAGGCCGATGCCCAAACGCTCCTGGCGGGCTTTGCCCGCGACGGCCGCGTCGAGCTTTCCCTCCCTGGTGGCACGGCGACGGTGGAGCGCGACGACGTCCTCATCCGCACCACCCCCCGCGACGGCTGGGCCGCGGCAGAGGGGCCACGGGCGGTGGTCGTGATCGCCGCCGGGCTGACGCCGGAACTGATCGCCGAGGGGCTCGCCCGTGAGGTGGTCCACGCCGTGCAGACGGCGCGAAAGGGCCTCGACCTCGAGTTCACCGACACGATCGAGCTTGCCTTCGAGACCGATTCGGCTGAGCTCAACAGCGCCCTCGAGCACCATCGCGACTCGATCGCCAGTGAGACCCTCGCCGCCACGCTTACGTTCGGGGCCGGGCCTGCCGGGGCGACCGCCGAAACCATCGATGTCGACGGCCATGCCCTCACGATCCACATCCAGGCGCTTGAGCGTCAGAAAGATCGTGCATGACCTCTCCCCGCCGTCTCGCCGTGCTCCTGTCGGGCTCCGGGCGGACGCTCGAAAACCTCCTCGATCGAATTGCCGCAGGCGCTCTTGCCGCCACGATCGTCACCGTCGTCTCGAGCCGGCCCGATGTCCGGGGGGTCGACATCGCCCGCCGGGCCGGGGTCCCCGTCGCGGTGGTGCCGCGCGAGGGGCGCACGACAACACAGTGGAGCGAGGCGATCTTCGCCCCCTGCCGGAGCGCCTCGGCAGACCTTGTCGTCATGGCCGGGTTTCTCCACCTCCTCGCCATCCCCGCCGACTTCGCCGGCCGCGTCATCAACATCCATCCCTCGCTCCTTCCCGCCTTCGGTGGGAAGGGCTTTCATGGGGAGCATGTTCACCGCGCGGTGCTCGAGCGGGGCTGTACGGTGAGCGGCTGCACGGTCCATCTCGTCGACGACCAGTACGATCACGGCCGGATCCTCCTGCAGGCGACCGTCCCCGTTCTCCTCGACGACACGGTGGGGTCGCTCGCCGCCCGCGTCTTCGCCGCCGAGTGCGAAGCCCTTCCCGCTTCAATCGCCCGATTCACCCCGTTCTGAACCCCAAGGAGCCTCTCCCATGGCCCGTTCCATCGGCAACTCGATCGC
>JBAWVV010000394.1:0-4090 GCA_037147115.1 Planctomycetia bacterium
GTGACCACCGTCGCAAACGCCTCGGCCTTCCCCTTGGCCTTCGTGGCCGCCTCGGGGTTGCGAGCGTATTGGAGCCCCTGCATCGACCCGGCGAGGATGAACGAATAAGTCCCCGGCGGGATCGTCGCCGGAGGGCGTAGCTCGAAATCGCCAGCCGTGCCGCCGCCGATCGCCACTTGCGGCAGATTCATGCCGGGGGGGAATCCGAGGACAAAGCCCGTGATCGCCGCGGTCGCTCCCTCCGCACGCGTCGCCGTCCAGGGGACCTTCACGACCGCGCCCCGGCAGGTCTCGATCGGCTTGCCATCGCCGAGGCCGAGGGCCACGCCCGCCTTCTCGTCAGCCGACACACTCACCATGATCCGCTCGATGAGGCGGGCCCGAACGCTCTGCCCCTGCCCATCCGGCTGCACGAACGGAAGCGTGTCGAGGGCCATCCCGTATCGCGACTCGCGGGCGACCGGCTGCCCGGCGATTGTCGCCCGGCCACCCACAGCCAGCGCCCCCTGGACCGGCGCCGCACCGGCGTCGGCCGAGAGGATGAGATAGCCGACGGAACTCCCCGGCCCGATGACGATCTCCGTTGCGGTTACTCCCGCCGGCAGACCGGTCGCCGCCACCGTCACCTCGCCGTCAAAACCGTCGAGCCGGGCGATGACGACGCGCACCATCTCCCGCCCCCCCTTGCGCAGCAGGAGCGCGCCCGACGTGTCGACCGGCACGGCCACGAGTCGGAAGTCGGGCTGTGGCGGACGGACGACGAGCCGGTAGACAAGGCGCGGATCATCACGGACCTGCGAGCGGCTCTCGCGGAGAAGGAGCCGGTAGGTGCCGTCGGCCGGGGCCGTGAACAACAGCGCCGGGTCGAAGCTCCGCTGGTCGAACTCCCGCCCGCCGTAACGCCTCGTCATGTCGTTCATGCCGGCCATCTGACCGGCGTCGTCGACATTCGCCACGACCGTCACCTTCGGCTCCGTGGCTCCCTCGGCCGGAGGCTCGATCCGCTGGATGACCAGCATCGGATCGACCGGGGCGCCGAGCCGGTGCGACCAGACCTCGATCCACAGCCGGTCATCCTTCTTCGCCTCGAACACATACCAATCGACATCGCGCCGCGGATAAAACCTCCCCGCCACCTCGCACGGCAGCGAGAGAGGCTGGGCGTTTGCGGGCCGGTCGTTGCCGTCGGCCTCGCGGACAAGCGGCGCAGAGGCCACCGACAAAAGGAGGGGATTCGAGGGGCCGCCCGGACCATCGACCTTCACGCCGACACCATCGACCGCAAACTGCCCCGGCTCGAGCCGGCCATCGAAGCGGATCCCCCCGGGCTTGTCGGCCCCAACAGCGACCCGCAGCCGCAGCTCCTCGAGGGGCGCGCCGTCGAGGGTCATGGTGGACGGTTGCCCCCCCGGAAGACCCCGGCCGAGGAGGAGAACTTCCTCGTTCGATCCGGGCACAGCCGCGGCGGGGAAGATGGCCGCCAGCCAGGGGGCGGTGGTAAGCAGCAGCCGATAGGGATGATCTCCGCCTCCGCCGTGGACCTCATCCCGAACCTCGAGGAGGTAGCGGCCATCGGCGGGGAACGTGATCCCGAGCACGGCGTCGGCGCCACCGTCGGCGCGGGCGGCAGCGACGATCCTCCCGTCAGGAGCGGCGATCGAGAGAACCGGCCGGGCCCGCGAATCGATCTGTCTGGCCAGCACCCGGATCGTGAGGCGCTCTCCCCCCTTGGCATCGATAAAAAAGCGATCGACATCGCCGGCCGGATTGAAGGCGCCGTCGATGATCCCCGGCAGCGCGACAGTGAGCGGGGCGTCATCCGGCGGATCGGGCTCCGGCCCCGACAGCACCGGGAGGGGATCGACGAAGAAGGTCCGCCCCGGCGACAAGCCGTAGCGTCCAAACACGCGGACGCTGTGCGCCCCGGCCGGGACGTCGGCGGCGATCGTGACATCAAACTGATTTTCCACTGCCCCAGGCCCATTGCCGTAGGGAGGAATATCGAAGGGACCGGGCTCCGCCAGATGCGGCTTCGCCGAGATTCCCGGATGGGAGAACCGCAGCTCGGTAAGGTCGTCGAGATCGACGCCATGAAGCGTCATCGTGAACGTTGTGCCGGGGGGGCCACCGGCCGGGAAAATCGCATCGAGACGAGCCGCCGGCAGCTGTGCCGCGGCCGGTTCGCTCGGGAGCACAACGGCGAGGATGGCAAGGATGGCGATGAGAACAGGGATGCCCCCCGCTACGGCGAGTCGTGGCCGACGGCTCGACAGAAAGGATCGCGGCCCCGCGGACATCGTACGCATCTCTCTCCCCCTTCCCATGGCCCAGCGGCCGGTCGCACCGATCACCACACGAATTGGAATTCCTTGGCGTTCAGCACTGCCCAGAGGATGTCCTCCCAGGCCTGCTGGCGGTTGTCGGCTCCCTCGACATGCCCGCGGACGATGCCGCGTTCAGCCGACGTTGGCTGGCGGGCGAAGGCCCGCAGATAGAGCTCGTCGATCAGCTCGTCGAGCGATCGGGCTTCGTCTTTGGCAAACGTCGCCGGCAGGGCCTTGCCCCCCTGGAGCCTCCCCTGCACTTCCTGCGAATTGAGGAGGTGGAGCGACTGGGCGAGATTCGCCTCGGGGTTGCGCTCGCACTCGCAGGCACTCGTGGCCTCCGGCTTGCCGAAAACTTTGAGGAAGTAGGTGTCGAAGCCGTTGTCGGGGAGCTGCACCGCGCGGGTCCCGGCAGGAAGCCCGTTGAACGTGGCGGGAACGCCGACGGCGCTGTTGATCGCGTCGAAGAGGATTTCGGCCGTCAGGCGACGGGGCTGGAAGCTCGAGAAATTCTGTCGATCGAGCTGGTTGTCGTCCGTCGCCTCCGACGAAAGCTGATAGGCCGACGATGTGCAGATCGTGCGGACGAGATCCTTGAGGTCGAAGCCGCTGGCGATGAACCGGGCCGCCAGGGCGTCGAGGAGCTCTGGGTTCGTGGGCGGATTGGTGACGCGGAGATCATCCTCCGGCTCCACGATCCCGCGCCCCATGAAGTGCTTCCAGGTGCGGTTGACCAGCGCCTTGGCGAAAAATGGGTTGGCCGGCTCCACCATCCAGTCGACGAGCCGCTGCCGCG
Source organism: Planctomycetia bacterium (assembly GCA_037147115.1). GTDB lineage: Bacteria > Planctomycetota > Planctomycetia > Pirellulales > UBA1268 > QWOP01. The sequence goes on from JBAWVV010000394.1 coordinate 3,121, forward strand.
CATCCTCCCAGGCGGGGATGTCGAGCGCCGCGCCACCCAGGGGCGTCGGTGGCACCGGCTTGCCCGTGCGGGGGTTTGTCGACGCCGGCACAACATCCTTGAGATAGACCATGTCGGGCTGGTTCTGCTGCGGGTTGAAGAGGCTGTTCTTCAGCCCCACCTGCGTGAAGAAGGCCTCGAAGCCGTAGTAATCCTGTTGGCTCCACTCTTCAAACGGATGGTGGTGGCACTTCGCACAGCCCAGCCGCATCCCCAGGAAGAGTTGCGCCGTGTCCTCCATCTGCAGCCCCGGCTGCGACACCTCCCGGAACCACTGCACCGGCGGATGGGCCTCCGCGTCCCCGGCGGCGGTCAGCACCCCCCGGACGATCTGGTCGTAGGGGAGATTGCGGTCGAGCGCGTCACGCAGCCAGTCGTGGAAGCGGAAGGTGTAGATGCTGTCGGTGCCGTTGCGGCGTTTGTTCCGCAGCACCGCCGACCATTTCGCCGCGAAGTTGTCGGCATAGTCGGGGCTGGCGATGAGCCGATCGACGAGTCGGTCGCGCTTGTCGGCAGAGCCGTCGGCGAGAAAGGCGCGGACCTCATCGGCCGGCGGTAGCCTCCCCGCGATGTCGATCGTCGCCCGCCGGATGAAGGTGCCGTCGTTGCACACCGGCGACGGCGGAAGCCCGAGGCGGCGCAGCCGGTTCATCACGGCGGTGTCGACGAAATTGCGTTCCGGCGGCGTCGCCGCCACCGTCAGCCCCTGGGGAAGGAGCGCCCGGAAGAGGGCCACCTTCCCCTGAAACCGGACCATCACCGCCGCTTCCCCCGGCCGGCGCTTCGTCGTCACCAGCCCCATTGAATCGACGGTGGCCAGCTCAGCCTGGTTCGACTCGAGCATCGCCAGACGCGTCACGTCACGTTGACTGCCGTCGCTGTAGTCGCCGATCACGGCCAGCTGCTGCCGACCGTCAAACGGCATCTCGCG
>JBAWVV010000395.1:0-4074 GCA_037147115.1 Planctomycetia bacterium
CGAATCGGTTGTCGATGTAAACATACGACCCCTCGGAGAGGAGCGTGCCCGGGGCAACCGTCTTCGTCGACGGAGTGAACGCATCGCGGTCGGTGCCGAGATCCCCCCCTGACACCTCCTCGGCGCGGGCGCTGTCGGGGGGCGCGAACGGGGCGACGACGAGCGTCAGGGCAACACCGAGCCAGACCGCCAGACATCCACGGCAAGGCCGGGGCAATCGGCGCGGCGACGGGCGGTGGCGACGCATGGGGCTGCAGAGAGGGGAGGTCATCCCAAGGATCGACCGCCGGGGGGGATCCGCTCCCAATGCCCTTGCCGCGATCGCCAGGAATCCCCTGGTTTGCCCTGCTTCACCCGCCGCAAAGCGCCCCGGCCGCTCAGGCGAGGATCCCGTCGACGATCCGGGCCGGGCGGCCGGCGGTGAGCCGCTGCTCGACGCCGTCGTGCCGGTAGACGAGCCGCTCGTGGTCGAGGCCAAAGAGGTGGAGGACGGTGGCCTGCCAGTCGTTCGGGGTGACGATGTCGGTGACGGCCCGATGACCGACCTCGTCGGTCTCGCCGAACGCGATCCCCGGCTTCACGCCGCCGCCGGCCATCCAGATGCTGAAGCCCTGGCCGTTGTGGTCGCGACCGCAGGCGCTTCCCTCCCCCTCCGTGACCGGAAGCCTGCCGATCTCCCCGCCCCAGTGGACGAGGGTCGTGTCGAGGAGGCCACGGGATTTCAGATCGGTGACAAGGGCCGCGGCCGGTTTGTCGGTCCGGCGGCAAATGGCGGGGAGCCCCTCGCGAATGTTGGTGTGGTTGTCCCAGGGCTGTCCCCCCAGAAACAGCTGCACAAAGCGCACGCCCCGTTCCACGAGTCGGCGGGCGATCAGGCAGCGCGTGCCGTATTCCTTCGTGACAGGGTCGTCGAGGCCGTAGAGGCGGTGGGTGGCCTCCGTCTCCTGGGAGATGTCGAGTGCGTCGGTGGCCGAGAGTTGCATCCGCGCGGCCAGCTCATAGCTGGCGATCCGGGCGTCGAGATCGGGCTCACCGGGATGACGCTGACCGTGGCGGCGATTGAGTCGATCGAGGTAGGCGAGGTTTCTCACCTGGAGCGGGCCTGCCAGCCACGGAGGGGGAACGAGATTCGGGATCCGCGGTTCCTTGGCGCGGAGGGCGGTGCCCTGGAAGAGGGGCGGAATGAAGCCGCTCGACCAGTTCGTGACGCCATCGACGGGGTGCCCCTCCGGATCGACGAGCACCAGGTAGGAGGGAAGATCGCGGGTCTCGCTGCCGAGGCCATAGGTGAGCCAGCTGCCGAGCGTCGGCCGGCCGAGGACGGCGGGGATGCCGCCGTGGAAGTAACGGATCGAGACCTCGTGGCCGTTGTGCCCGGTGTGCATCGAACGGACGAGGCAGATGTCGTCGGCGATCTGCTGAAGATGGGGGAGCAGTTCGCTGATCTGCGTGCCCGACTGTCCGCAGGCCTTGAACTTCCACGGGCTCCCCAACAGCCGCTTACTCGCCCGGTTGACGAAGCTGTAGGCGACCTCGCCGCCGTACTCCATGCCGTCGAGCTTTTGAAGCTCCGGCTTGGGATCGGTGAGGTCCATGTGGGCCGGGCCGCCATGCATGAACAGCGAGATCATCGCCGTGGCCCGCGGCTTGGCATGCGGGGCGCGAGCGCGGAGGTCGCTGAAGGCGGGCTCAAACGACGGCTTGGCTGGATTTGCCAGCAGCCCTTCCTGACCGAGGAGATCGGCCAGCGCCATCGCGCCCAGGCCGAAGCCGCAATCGGTGAGAAATCGTCGCCGCGGGAAGGAATGGGAGGGCGTGCTGGAGGCAGGCGAACGGATGCCGCTGCCCTCCTCATCCGCGGAGTGTTCAGTCGACATGGAGAAACTCGTTGCTGGCGAGGAGTTGTTGGCAGAGGTTGGCCAGGGCCCGGGCCCGGCGTTCGGCTGGGGCTGCGATTTCCGCTGCCGCGCCCCGGAGGATTGTCAGTTCGTCAGTGAGGAAGCCGAGTGTCTCGGCGGCTTCGTCGGCGTCGGGTGATCGGCCGTAGGCCCGGCGCCACGCGAGGATCACGGCCGGGGCGAGGGCCTGGGCCTCGGCGTCGGCCGGGGTGTCGTCGGCGATGGACGCGCCTGCGGCAGCGAGGGCGGCGTCGGCCATCCGCCGCGCTTGCGTGAGGGCGAAGTCGCCATTCATGAGAAGCAGCGCCTGGCCGGCAGACGTGGCGTGGACGCGCCGGTCGCAGTTGGTCTGCATCGTCGGGGCATCGAACGTGGCGAGGAACTGCATCGGCATGCTCCGCCGCTGCTCCAGCCACAGGCTCCGGCGTGGGATCGAATCCTTGACGACGAACTCCCCGGCGTCGTCGGCGACGACCGGCACTACCGGGCCGAAGGGGGAGGCATCGAGTGTGCCGGCGGCGGCGAGGATCCGGTCGCGGACCGCCTCGGCTTCGAGCCGGCGCACCGGCATCCGGCCGACGAGCCGGTTGTCGGCGTCGATGCTGTCGAGCTCCGGTCGCCGCATCGAGGCCTGCCGCCAGGCGGTAGAGAGGAGGAGCATGCGGTGGAATCGCTTCAGGCTCCACCCTGAGTCGGCGAGCTCAACCGCCATCCAGTCGAGCAGCTCGGGATGGGTGGGACGCTCGCCGAGCCGGCCGAAGTCGGCGGGGGTGCCGACGATGCCGCGGCCGAAGTGGTGCATCCACAGGCGGTTGACGATCACGCGGCCGAGGAGCGGATGCCGACCGGAGGTGAGCCGGCGCGCCCAGGCGAGGCGGCGGCCGCTCGTGGGCAGCGTGGAGTCGTCGGCCGCGATCGCCGTCTCCCCCTCGGGGCCGGTCACCTGGAGATCGGCCGGGCCGACCTCCCCCTTCGGCTGGCGGGAGTCGCCGCGGTGGAAGATGCGGGTGACAGGGAGATGGCCGGGCGGCTCCTCGAGGCAAAAGAGAAAATCCTCCACCGGCTTGCGCGCCCGGATTGCCGCGATCTTTTCCCCCAGGGCCTTGAGCTCGTCGGCGGCCGCTTGGTCGTACTGGTAGAGCACGCCGGGGGAGATGTTGACACTCGGCCGCTCCTTCAGAAGCTGGGTCTGTTCGGGGCTGCGATCTTTTTCGGCGGTCCGGGCCGCGACGCCGAGCTTCTCCCGGAGCTCCTCCGGGTGCTTGAGGAGCTCCTTCTCGAGCGCGGCGGCGATCACCGTGGCCTGCTTCGCCTCGAGCTCCTGCGAGGCCGCCACCGCCTCGGCTTCGATCTCCGCCGAGCGGGCCCGATCGGCATCGGTAAAGAGCGACACGAGCCGTTCGTTCGGCGCTCTCCACGCCTGCGGGTCGAGGGCCGGCTCGAAGAGGGCGCGGAGGGCGTAGTAATCGGATTGCGGGATCGGATCGTAGCGATGGTCGTGGCACTGGGCACAGCCGACGGTGAGCCCGAGGAGTGAACTGGAAACAATCGTGAGCGTGTCGGTCACGACCCGATTGCGGCTCTCGGCATCCCCTCCGCCGGCCGTCCCGTCGGCCGCCATCCTCAAGTATCCAGTGGCGGTGAGCCGATCGATCGACTCCGGCGGGAGCTGCGCATGGGGGGGCGGAACGAGCTCGTCGCCGGCGAGTTGCTCGACGAGGAAGCGATCCAACGGCATGTCGGCGTTGAGGGCGCGCACGATCCAGTCGCGGTATTTCCAGGCGTAAGGACGGGGAGGATCGTCCTGCGTAGCGCCGGCGGAATCGGCGTAGCCGGCGGTGTCGAGCCAATGGCGGGCCCACCGCTCGCCGTAGCGGGGGGAGGCGAGGAGCCGATCGACGAGGTGCTCGTAGGCCGCCGGATCGGGGTCGGCGACGAAGGCATCGACCTCCTCGGCACTGGGAGGAAGACCAAGGAGATCGAATGACGCCCGGCGGATGAGCGTCGTCCGGTCAGCCGGCGGTGAGAAGGAGAGGCCTCCAGCCTCGAGGCGGGCCAGGAGGAAGGCGTCGATCGGCTGGGCGACGAGATCGGGGCGGGCGACGGCCGGAAGCGGGGGGCTGACAAGGGAGCGAAACGACCACCACTCCCGCTCTTCTGGCGTGATGCCCAGGCC
>JBAWVV010000396.1:0-4054 GCA_037147115.1 Planctomycetia bacterium
CTACGTCGACCACCCGAGCTTCGCCAACGGCCTCATCGGGCGGCTCCTCGAGGCCGCGGGATGGCGTGTGGCCGTGCTCGCACAACCCGACTGGAACAGCTGCGAACCGTGGCGCGAGTTCGGTCGACCGCGGCTGTTCTTCGGGATCTCGGCGGGCAACATGGACTCGATGATCAACCACTACACCGCCAATCGGAAGGTCCGCAACGACGACGCCTATTCCCCCGACGGACGGATCGGCCGCCGCCCCGACCGGGCAACGCTCGCCTACTGCCAGCGGTCGCGGGAGGCTTTCCCCGGGGTGCCGGTGGTGGCCGGCGGCGTGGAGGCTTCGCTGCGCCGATTGGCCCACTACGACTATTGGAGCGACACGGTCCGGCGCTCCATCCTCCTCGATTCCAAGGCCGACCTCGTCGTCTTCGGGATGGGGGAGCGGACAGTCCTCGAGGTCGCCCGGCGCCTCGCGGCCGGCGAGGCGATCCGCGACCTGCGCGATCTCCGCGGCGTCGCCTACCGTCTCGGGGCGAGCGAAGCCCCGCCAACGGCGGCCGACACCCTCGAGCTTCCCACTTTCGAGTCCGTGGCCGCCGACCCGATCGCCTTTTGCACGATGACCAGGATTTCCCACCTCGAGACCAACCCGCACAATGCCCGCCGGCTCGTGCAGCGGCACGGCCGAGAATCGATCGTCGTCAATCCGCCCGCTCTGCCCCTGGAACAGGCGGAGATGGATCGCGTCTACGGGCTCCCCTTCACCCGCCTCCCCCACCCGTCCTACGGCGCTGCGAGGATCCCGGCCTTCGAGGTGGTCCAGCACAGCGTTCAGATCATGCGCGGCTGTTTCGGCGGCTGCACGTTCTGCTCGATTACGGCGCACGAAGGGCGCATCATCCAGAGCCGTTCGCAGGAGTCGGTCCTTTCCGAGATCCGCCTCCTCGCCACCCAGCCCGGTTTCAAGGGGACGGTCTCCGACATCGGCGGCCCGACCGCGAACATGTACCAGATGCGCTGCACGCGGCCGGAGGTCGAGGCGAAGTGCCGGCGGCTCTCCTGCGTCCACCCCACCGTCTGCAAGCTCCTCGGCACCGACCACGGGCCCCTCCGTTCCCTGATGCGTGAGGCCCGCGAAGTCCCGGGGGTGAAAAGGGTGCTCGTCGCCTCGGGGGTGCGGATGGACCTCGCCCGGCGTGATCCGGCCTACCTCGAGGAGCTCGCCGCCCACCATGTCGGCGGGCATCTCAAGGTGGCCCCGGAGCATGTCAACGCGGAGGTCCTCGATCTCATGAAAAAGCCGGGAGCGGACGACTTCGTGAAGTTCGACGAGGCCTTCCGCGAAGCGAGCCGAAGGGTCGGCAAGAAGCAATACACCGTCCCGTACTTCATCGCCAGCCACCCCGGCAGCGATATCGAAGAGATGATCGAACTGGCGGTGTTCCTCAAGCGGAATGGCTACAAGCCCGATCAGGTGCAGGACTTCATCCCCAGCCCGTTCGACATCGCCGCCTGCATGTACCACACCGGCCTCGACCCGATGACCGGCAAGCCGGTGAAGGTCGCCAAGGGGATGCGTAACCGGCGCACCCAGCGGGCCCTGCTCCAATTCTTCAAGCCGGAAAACTGGTTCGAGGTGAAGCAGGCCCTCGAAGAGGCCGGGCGGCGCGACCTCATTGGCAGCGGCTGCGACTGCCTGATACCAGCTGCGCCTCCCGGCGAGGCCCTCGATCGCCGCCGCCGGGATGCAAACCGGGCCTTCGAGGAGCAGACCTCCGGTGACCACATCCGGGGCGGACCCGCGGCCGCAGGAGGCAAACGGGAGCAGCGGCGCCGCGGCAGCGTCGGCTATCGGCCGCAGCGGCCAGGGGAGCATCGGCCCCGCTCCGGCGATGGCGGCGAGCGGCGAGGTGACCGGCCCGGCCCGGCCCGGCCCGGTTCCTGAATGGGGGGACCGGCCGACGGATGGTCACCGGCCCGGCAGCGGCTGCGGCAGCCCCCAGCAGACCGGATTGCAGGCCCGCGCCCGCTGAAACCAGGTCGCTGCATCTTCCCCCTCGAGCCCTTCGTCGCAGGCCTCGAGATGGAGCACCGCCTGGCCAGCGAGAATCGGCAATTCGGAGTCAGTCGGATGCCTGCGGTGGGCGCGCTTGGCATTGCTGATGTCCCACTGGAGACGTCCGATCGCCAGGGCCCGGGCATCCTCGGTCTTCGCGGTGCGGATTTTGTAGAGGTCATAACGGAGCCGTCGGGCGACCGTTTCAGTGCCGTAGTCGCGGACCGTCAGAAGCATCGTCACCAGACAGGCTCCGACCATGAGCACGGCGACGATCCCGCGGCGCGGTGACCAGGGCATGGTGCCGGTCCCCTCCGCCGGACCGAGGGGATGACCGTCCCGATGCCGCTGCCCGAGTTGACACCCGGTGGGAAACGACGCCGTCGTGGAGAGGGCGATGCCGGCCACCAGACAGGCGAGGAGGGCATTGGCGGGGATGTGCATGTTCCAATCGAAGAAGGAATGAAGGGCGAGCGCTGCCAGCGACGACCATGCCCCGGCCGCGAGCATCCGCTCTGCCTGGGGGGCCATCCAGGTCCGCACGAACGCGGCGATCAACACCGCCAACAGCCCCCCCATCACCACCCCGCCGACCAACCCCGTCTCCACGAGGATCTGCGCGTAGTCGTTGTGGGCATAGAAGACCAATGGGTTCCCGTTGCCATACGTCGGCTGGACGTAGCCCCAGGTGCCGAGCCCGCTGCCGAACAAGGGCTCGGCGGCAAAGGCCCGCGCCGACATCTTATTGAGGCCGATGCGGGGATCGTTGAAAAATTTCAACAGCGGCCCGCGGACCAGGTCGGGGAGCAGATTCAACAGGTGCGTGAGCCGGAAGAAAAAGATCGTGAAGAATCCGGTCAGCGAGACGAGGGCCATCAACGAGATCCCCCCCCACGCCCACCGCCCCCAACGGACCTGCGTGGTGAGGGCCATGAACACGGCCGTGGCGACCATGATGGCGCCGGCCCCGGCCCGGGAATGAGCCACCATGCCGACGGTCCAGAAGGCCCCGGCGAAGCCTACCAGCGCGAGCGTCCCCCCCGCCCACGACCAGATCGGCCCGCGCAGGAGTTGCCGGCAGAGGGCGAGGAACAGCGGCAGCGTCAGGTACATCCCGGCCGCAAAGTGGTTGCTGACGACGTACGACCCCATCCCGTCGCCGATCTGCCAGCGCGGCAGGTAGTACTGTTCGTCCCCGACACGCACCGGCCCCGACTGCGAATACTCAATGAACCCGGCGGTGCGCACCGGCGGGAGAACGGTCGTGCACCAGGAGACGTTTTCCTCCGGTCCCTTCAGATCATGCCGGCCGAGCAGCACGTGCTCGCCGTTCACCGGATAGACGATCCCCAATCCCCACACCATCAGGCCGGCCAAGGCGATCGCCGCGCAGAGCACGAGGCGCCGCAGGGGACGGCGGCACAGATCCATCGTCACGACGGTGGCCGAGAGCCCGAGGAACACCTGCCGAATCGCCGCCGCCGTGGCGCCCGGGTCGATGGAAATCGTGCCCCACCGCAACGGCTCCCCGTCGGTCACCGCTCCCCAGCGATCGGCCGAGAACGGCGCGACGAGGGCCAGGAGCGGCGCGGGGAGGGGAATGATCTGGAGGATCGCCCCTCCGGCCACGGTGATCGGCAACCAGGCCAACCATCCTGAGCGGGGGGCCGTCACGGCCCAGAGGATGGTCGCCGCGCCGACGAGAAGGTTGATCCCCAGTTTGCCGAGCGGATGGGTTCCCCCCAGCGCCAGCGGCCCGAACATCGCCGCCAGGGCGAGGAGGGCGACGGCCGCCAGTTCGGCTAAACGACGCCACAGCGGCTCCTCGGGGAGTGCCGCTTCCTCCCGGTTGATTCCGAGGATCAATGATGTGTTACCGGCGGTCATGTGGCCGTTGTCCGATGGAATCCGCGACGGAGCCTTCCGAGTTTACCCAACCTTCCCCGGCCCTCCCATCGCAGTCCCGCCAAATCGATGCGGAGTGGGCCCACGTCCGTCGGAGCGTGG
>JBAWVV010000397.1:0-4026 GCA_037147115.1 Planctomycetia bacterium
GATCAGGGGAGGGGAGGGCCGACGCGGGGGGAGCAGCAGTCATGAAAAAGCCTCGACTGGCGATGGCGGCACGGTCGACGGAGCCTGACAGGGCGCGGACACGACGGCCGCGTTTCCCGGCGGCCCCGGTTCGCCGCCATCGTCGGGAGCTGCCATCATCCGTTGCCGCCGCGGGGCTTGCAACGGAGCCCTCGTGCGTGGCCGGCCGGGACGGCAAAGCCCCGCTGCGCCCGGCACCGTCGGCGATTGACGCGCCTCCCCGACGATTCGACAACAGGGGGAGAGCGGACGGCCCGCCCCCGGAGCATCAACCACCAGCGCGGAGCACTCCCATGCCGATGGACCACGCCCTCCCCGACACCCTCCCGGTCCACTGGCCCGCCGGATCGACCGCCCCCCCGACCGCCACCGACGCGGCCCTCGACCGGGCCGCGGCGGTGCTCCGCGCGGGGGGGCTCGTGGCGATCCCGACCGAGACCGTCTACGGGCTCGCCGCCCTGGCGCTGTCGGAGAGCGCCGTCGAGCGGATCTTCATCGCCAAGGGGCGGTCGTCGACCAATCCGCTCATTGTCCATGTCGATGGCATCGCGATGGCGCGGACGCTAGCCGCGGAGTGGCCCGCCTCCGCCGAACGGATCGCCCGGGCCTGCTGGCCCGGTCCAGTGACGGTCGTCGTCCCCAAGGCGGCGCACGTCCCCGACCGGGTCACCGCCGGCGGGCCGACGGTGGCGCTGCGTTGCCCCGACCAGCCGATTGCCCGCGAACTGATCACCCGCCTCGGCGAACCGCTGGCAGCCCCGAGCGCGAACCGTTCGCTCCGCCTCTCGCCGACAACGGCGGCCCATGTCCTCGAGAGCCTCGGCGCGAGGGTCGACCTGATCCTCGACGCCGGTCCGTGCGGACGGGGGATCGAATCGACCGTCGTCGACTGCACGGTGTCGCCGCCGGCGATCCTCCGCTCCGGCCCACTCACCGCCGCGGCGCTCGCCGCGGCGCTCGGCGAGACGATCGCCGCCGGACCGACCAACGCCCCCTCCGGACCAGCCCGCTCCCCCGGCCAGTTGTCGCGCCACTACGCCCCGCGCACTCCCCTCGAGACGAGCCCGCGCGCCGCCGAGCGGGTGACCGAATTGCTCCGCGCCGGGAAGCGGGTCGGCTGGCTCACAACCCGGGCCGCCGACGCGCGGACCAGACGGATCGCTACCAGCGCCGAGGTGGTCGTCGTGCCGATGCCGGAAGATCCGGTCGCGCACGGTGCGATGCTCTACGCCGTGCTCCACGCCGTCGACAAGCGGTCACTCGACTGGATCATTGTCGACGAACCACCCCCCGGCGATGCCTGGCAGGCGATCCACGACCGCCTCGCGCGGGCCGCGGCCCCCGCTGACGGCGCGCCTGACGGCACAGACGACCCCGCCCCGGCAGGTTGAGCCCGCGCCGGCTCCGTTACGCGGCCGGCGCGATGATCTCCCGCAGTGCTGCAGTGATGTCGGAATACTGAAACGTGAAACCGCTCTCCAGCGCCACCCGAGGGATCACCCGCTGCGAGGCGAAGAGCACCTCGGCGAACTCCCCGAACGCGAGCCGGAGCCCGAAATAGGGAGCCGGAAGGAAGGCGGGGCGGTGGAGTTGCCGGGCGAGGGCGCGGGTGAACTCTGAGTTCCGCACCGGGTTCGGGGCGACGGAGTTCATTGGGCCGTCGATCGGGGCAGTCTCGGCGGCATGGTGGTACAGCCGCGCCAGGTCGGTGACATGGATCCAGGGCATCCACTGCTTCCCGCTCCCCAGCGGGCCCCCGGCCCCCAATTTGAACGGGAGGAGCATCTTTCCCAGGGCGCCGCCCCCGGCGCCGAGCACGATCCCGGTCCGGGCCGTGACCACCCGGACCCCCAGTTCGCGGGCGGCCAGAGCCTCCTCCTCCCAGGCGACGCAGACCTCCGCGAGGAAGTCGCGCCCGGCGGGCGCCGACTCCGTTAGCTCGTCGTCCCCCCGGTTGCCGTAGTAGCCGACTGCCGAAGCCGACACGAGCACGGCGGGCCGGGCCGATGCCTGACGGATCCCTTGAACAAGATGCCGCGTGCCGATCACCCGGCTGTCCCTGATCCGTTGCTTCTGGGCCGGCGTCCACCGCCCTTCGGCCACCGATTCACCGGCGAGGTGGAAGACGGTGTCGATCCCCTCTAGGGCGCTGGCGGGGGGAGGGCCCTGACGTGAATCCCAGCCGACGATCTGGCCGGCGAGATGACCGATCGTAGCCCGGGCCCGCTCCGGATCGCGCGTCAGCACCACCGGTCGATCGAGCATCCGCAACAACCGCGGACCCACGAACCCGGTCGCCCCGGTGACCAATGCCTGCATAGCTTCCTCCCTGTCGCGATCAAAAGTCGCGGTCGCGGCGCCGGCACGGTGTCGCGGAGCGGAAGCCCCAGAAAAAAACGACTCTCGTCACATCGGCCCGGGGGAGTATAAACAGCGCCCCTCCTTCTGGCCTGCCCACCCCGCGCCCCGGACCTTCTTCCCCTTGTCCTCCCGCCCGCCGCGGCCCCGCGCTAAGGTTGTGGAGTTGCTCGCCCGAGGCCTCCCGCCGCGGTCGGGGCTCCGCCGAGATCTCTGGATCTCCACCGCCGACGCTTCCGCCTACAGCGTGATGGTCGGCTGCGGGGAGCACTACATCCCGGCGTTCAGCCTCGCGCTCGGCTTCGGCCCGGTGGCAACTGGGCTGACCGCCTCGGCACCGCTGTTCGTGGGGGCGGTCCTCCAACTGGTGACGCCGCTGGCGGTGCGCCGGCTGGGGACGAACCGGGGCTGGGTGGTGGCCACGACGGCGGTGCAGGCCATCAGTTTTCTGCCGCTCATCTGGTGGGCCCTGCGCGGGCATGCCCAACCGTGGGAGCTGTTCGTCGCCGTGAGCATCTATTGGTCGGCCGGCATGGCCGGGGCCCCGGCCTGGAACGCCTGGATGGGCACCCTCATTCCGGAGCGGATGCGCACCCCCTACTTTGCCCATCGCAGTCGTCTCGGGCAGTTCGCAGTCCTCGGCGGTTTCGTCGCCGGGGGCCTGCTCCTGGAATGGGGGAAGCGCCACGACGTTCTTCTCCCCACGTTCGCGGTCCTGTTCGCGCTCGCCTCGGGTTGCCGTCTCGTCTCGACCCTCTGCCTGGCCGCCTGCCGCGAGCTCAAGCCCCCGCGGCACGACATGCCGGTGGTCCGAGATTGCCCCCCCGGCGATGCGGCCCCGCCCCGGTCCGGTCTCAGCGAGGCATGGCAGCGCGTTCGCGCCCTCGCTTCGGGGCCGGCAGGGACCCTCGTCACGTACCTGTGGGCGATCACCTTTGCCTGCCAGTTCTCCGGCGCTTACTTCGCCCCCTACATGCTCAAAGACCGGCAGTTCTCCTACCTCTCGTACATGCTCGTCGTGGCCGTCAGCTTCCTTGCGCGGGCTCTGGTGCTCCCGACCCTGGGGCGGCTGGGAGGCCGGATCGGCTCCCTCGGCCTGCTCTGGGTGGGGGGGCTCGCGATCGCTCCACTGACGCTCTTTTGGCTCGTGTCGGCGAACATCCCCTACCTCGTCGGCGTGCAGGTCGTCGCCGGCGCGTCGTGGGCGGCCTACGAACTGGCCGTCGTGCTTCTGTTTTTCGAGACGGCCTCGCACCGGGAGCGGACCGGCGTGGTGACCGCCTACAACCTCGGCCATGCCGTGGCCTGGGTCAGCGGTGCTGCCTGCGGCGGCCTCCTCCTCCGCACCCTCGGCGAGGACCGCAGCGCCTACTACGCCGTGTTCGGCGTCTCGGCCCTCCTCCGCGTGGCGGCGATCCCGCTTCTCCTCCGGGTCCACCTGCCCCCTTCAGCGAGCGCCATGCCCCCGGTCCGGCGGGCCCCCCCGGCACAGCGGGCGAAAGAGGTCGGCACGGGGATCGACGATATCGATCTTCTCATCGCGGGCGACGGCATTCTCCCCAGCGACACGGCGATTCCGACCGACACGATGGCCGCCGGCGACGCCCCGACCCGATCGGAAGCAGCGCC
>JBAWVV010000398.1:0-4021 GCA_037147115.1 Planctomycetia bacterium
TCTTTCAGCGCGTCGCCCCACGGGCTGAAGTCGAGTTCGATTTTCGGCGTGCCGAATTTCACCGTCGCGCTCACCTTCGGCAGGCCAAACAGCGACACGCCGGCGGTGAAGTAGCTGGCGTCGGTCCGCGGATTGTTGATGTTGACGTTGAGGACGAGGCTGACTTGGCCGACGTTGACCCGCGGCGTCTCTTTCTTAATCGTGATCGCCCACCATTTTTGGGGGATGGCGATCGACTCGATTGCCAAGCCCGCGGTGCCGGTCAATCGGAAGAAGCCCGTGGCCGCGTCGTAGCGACCGCTAAAGTTGGCACTGAGATCGATGATCGGCAGCGTATCGCTGAAGCTGCCCTCGAAATCGAGCTTTTTGAGGGTCTTCCCCTCGATGATCAATCCGGGGTTGGACCTCGTGCCGATCGAAGCGGTTCCCGGGCCGATGCCGGCATTGATCGTGGCGCTTCCGGACAATTCAAACCGGGCGGCCGCGACGGCGGTGGCTGGAAACCACTTCGCATACATCGTGCCGCTTTGGAACGGGCCACCCTTGACGTCCGTGACCTCAAACTCGAACTTCGTGAGCTTCCCGTTCACGAACACGAAGCCGGGGGCGTTGGGGTCGTCCTTGGTGCGGATCGCCTCCTCGCGGCTGCCGCCGCCCATCCTGGTGTGCATCGTGAACAGCGGCTTCATCTCGACCATCGCCGATCCGTAGATCACGACCTGTTTCGCCTCGACGAAGTAGACGACGCCGAGCCGGGCATCGAGCGGCAGCTTGAAGCCGCCGATCTCCATGCCGCTGATGATCTGGGCGTCGACGTAGGTGAGCTTCCCCTCCTCGACTACGATCCCGGCCACCTGGCCGTCGTCGCTGCCAAACTGGAGGGAGACCTTCTGGGTCTCGAAGAGGGTCGCAAAAATCGTTCCGTTCATCGTGAACCGCGACTGTTCCCCCGGCACAGAGGGCTTGAAATCGCGGACGTAGCAGAATCGCAGGCCTTGGGTCCCCAACTCGACCGCACCGAACTTGAGCGACGAGTCGACCGTCATGTCGAGCAGTTCGAGCGTGCCGTTCACGATCGTGAGGCCCGGAGTGTAGATGCCGGGCGACGTCTGGTATCCGAACGTGACCTTGAGCGCGAACCGGTTGGCAAACTCGACGCCGGCGGCCCCCGAGAGGTTGAACGTCTGCGTGCTGGCGACGTAGGTGATCCGCATGTTCTCGAGCGAGAACGTGACCTTCTTCACGCCGAGCGAGCCCGATACCGCCACGTCGAGCCGTTCGAGCCGGCCGGCGATGACCTCGATGCCCGGCAGACCTTTCTGGCCAAACTCGAGCAGCACACCGCCGTAGATGGCGACGCCGGGAGCCACGTTGGGGAGGCCGAGGCACTGGCGGTAGTACTCCGTCACCGCGAGGTTCGGCTCGGTGCCCTTGATGATGAGTGCGGCCTGCCCGGAGAAGGCGAATCGCTTCGCCGCCCGGTCGTAGACGAAATGGATGTCGCGGGCGAGGATCTGCGTCCCGCCGAAGTTGGCGCTGAAGGAGGCCAAGACGTCGAGGTAAAGGAGCTTGCCATCCTGGATCACGAGCCCCGGCACCGCCTTGCCGGTCTTCGGGTCGATGCCGCCGAAGGTGCACGAGAGGGCCATCGGGCTCATGCCCGGCACGACGATCGCCGCCGACGCCCCGCCGGTGAGCGTGAACGTTTTGTGGGCCGGTTCCGAGCCGACGGCGAGCGTCTCGGTGTAGCGGACCCGGAGCCCCACGCCCGGAGTCGTCGTAAACTTGATGACTTGGAAGTCGAATCCGGCGTCGATCCGGAAGTCGAGCTGCGAAAGGCTCGTCCGGGTTGCCAGCCATCCGCTGGTGGGATCGTCGTCGCTGCCGAGGGTGATGCTCACCCCGGCGTCGAACAGCCCCATGCCAAACTTCGCTGCTCCGGTCACCCGCCACAGGCCGGTGGCGGGGAACCCCGGAGCGGTGAAGCCTTGGATCGTGAGGTTGCTATTGCCAAACGAGATCGCGCCGATGGCGAAATCGGCGCCGGTCTTCATGACGGTGGAGTCGGCCACGCCGTTGGTATAGGTCCAGCCCGCCGCAGGGGTCGTGCCGATCGTCACCGTCAGCGGCAGGTTGAGGACGGTGAGTTGCGCGGTGCCGGTGAGCCGGCCGACCCCGGTGGCCGCCACGACCGTGTAGGCGAGGCTGCCGACGTTGGCGTTGAACTGTTGCGAGTTGGTCGTCACGGTGCCGGGCGCGACCGCCATTCCCAGTTCGGTCACGGCGCCGCCGGCGACGAGGAGCCGCGATCCGGCCGCCCCGGAGAGCGTCACGGCCCAGTTGCGGGCTTGGCTCGTGAGCGTGGCAGTCCCAGCGGCCACGAACTGGGAACTGGTGCCTGCGCCCGACGACCGCGAGAGCGTCATGCCGCTGCCGGCGGTGAAGGCGTGCGCGGCTGCTGTGAACGTCGAGGCCACCTGCATCACGAACGACGTGATCGCCTGATCCTTGATGACCAAGCCGGCGGTCTGGTTGCCGCCGAGGATGATCTCGGTGGCGGCGAGCCGCGTGGCCGTGACCGCGGCGGAGCCGGTGATCGTGAACGACTTCGTGGCGAGGTTTTCGCGGATCGTCAGGCCGGCCACGCTTCCCGCAACGAGCGGCGCGAAGGCGAGGCCACCGGCGGAAAACGCCTGGCTGACGGTCATCGTGAAGGCGGTGATCGCGGAGACGCTCGGCGTCAGGCCGCCGACGCCGACAAACGACAGGCCGCCCGTTTCCGGCAGCGCGGCCTGGATCTCGCTCTCGCTCGTCGGCGTGAAGGCGGCAAGTCCCGTCATGCGGTAAGCACCGCCAGCCGTGCGGGCAATCTTCAGGCCGCGGGTGCTCAAGGAGAGGCCGTCGATCGAGAACGTGCCTTCGATCACCGCCATGTCGCATGACTCGATCCGGCCAGCGGCCACCACGAGGCCGGTCGTAGCCGGGAGGGCGGGCGTGCCCCCCGCTGCGGCCGCGGCGGCACTCCCCAGCTTCACGGCGAGCGCACCGGCGCCTGTGACACCTGAGGCCGTGGCCGTGCCGGCGAGAAGGATTGTGCCGGTGGCGGCGTCGAGCGTGGCGGCGACCGCGGTGGGGGCAAGCGACAAGCCGTCGAGCTTGATCGCTGACATCACCGCCATGTCGAACGCCGCGATCGCGCCGTTGGTCACCACGAGGCCGGTGGTGGCGGGACTCGTGGCCGAGGCCGCGGAACCGAGCCGCACGGTGAGCGTGTCGAGGATGCCGCTGATGCCAGTCGCCTGCGTGGCGCCGGTCACGGTGAACGTCGAGTTGACGACAGTCTGGGCGACCCGCAGGCCGGCCATGGTGAACGTGGCCCCGCCCACGACCAGGCCGCCACTGCCGAGCGTGCCGTTGAACGTCATGTCGATGGCGGTGAGTGAGCCGTTCGCGATCACGAGTCCGCGGGAGCCGAGCGTGACAGGAACCCTGCTCCCGCCGAGGGCCACGACGGCGCTCCCCGAAATCAGGAACGCAGCCTGGCTGATGTCGTAGCCGACGGCCGGGGCCACGCCCGAGGCGGGCAGAAAGAAGGAGAGGCCGGCAACGGTGACAAGCGACGAGGCGGCCGTGGCGGCAGTGAGCCGACCGTTGAGCGCCGTAAAGCTGTCGCCCCCGGCGACGAGGCCGCCGCCGGTGCGGAGGACCACGCTGCCGACGGTGTCGCCGGCAGCGGCGACGCTCACGGCCGTCAGGCCGGAGACGCCGCCGTAGGTGATCGACGTGTCGGCGTTGATGGCGAGCGTCCCGGCGGTCGGGCTCGTGGCCGCGAGGACCGGCGCGATGCTCCGCCCGAGGACGACGAGCGACAGGCCTGACGCGGCGCCCGAGATCGTGATGTTCGCCTTCGGCGGGCTGGCGGCCGACCGGAGGTCGAGGATCAGCGTGTCGCCGGCCCGGGCTGTGAGCGCGACGTTGATGGTGGCATTGCTATAGGCAACGGTCGCGACCTCTGTGGCGC
>JBAWVV010000399.1:0-3997 GCA_037147115.1 Planctomycetia bacterium
GATCCCTCGCTCGAACGGGGCCCCGAGGTCATCGCCTGGGAGGTCACCTGCCCCATCTGCCCCAGGCTTTGGGTCAGGCCGTAGGGCTGGAAATGCCCCACCGGGCCAGTCCCCGCATACCACTGCGGTGGCTCCTTGCAGATCCCCTCGAAGGCCTTCGCCCAGCGCCCCTCCACTCCCAGCGCCATCGCGTAGGGGAGGAAGCGCTCGAACAGCTCGGGCGTCATCGGGAGGGTGGCGAGCCGGTGGGCATCGACTCGGGAGAGATACTCTTGAAAGCCGAGGATCGCCGTTCTCGCCTCCCCCCCCTTGGCCGTCCGGGCCGGCATGATGACGGCGAATCCGCCGAGAATCACGGCCGTCAGCACGCCACACAGAATCGCCTGCGGGATCACTCCTTCGCTCGGCAGCTGCCAGGCGAGCCTGTTGAGCCCAACGAGGATCCCGGCCACCGCCACCCCGGCCACGGGGGCCGCGATGAGATAGTGCGTGAGGACATGATCGGGCCGCTCGGCGTAGTGCCCTTCCTTGACGAGGCTTCCGAAGATCGCCCCCTTGATCGCGGGGAGGTGGGTGTAGAAGCGATTGCCAAGCTCGTCGGAGGTCACCGAGCAGACAACGCCCGGCATCCCCGCCCATTCGCCTGACGTCATCGTGAACATTCCGCCGAGCAGGGCCGCGGCAGCCGGGGAGAGATCCTTCCAATCCTCGGAGGGGACGAGCAGATCGAAGGCATATTTGGGCGTCTGAAACCACCCTGCCGGGGCGGTCTCGCGGATCCGGATGATCCCCTTGACGGCGCAGTCGACCAGGAGTGCCATGAGGTCGCGGTTGTCGGGGGAATTGTCGATGAGCGTCCCCACCTCGGCCGGCCCCAGCCCCGCCGGCGGTGCATACTGCACCACCACCGGCCCCGGCCGCGGATCCCGCCCCACAGCCCACCAGTGGCGGAACATCCAGCCAAACGTGGCCAGCGGGATCAGGGCCACCAGCCCCGAGAGCATCAGCGCCCCCGCGTTGTCGCGGAACCACGCCAGCCTCGTTTCGAGCGCCGTCGGCCGGCGCACCTGCCCCGGATTCCAGGCCACCGCGACCGTGAGCCCCTCACGGATCCCCAGGGGGCGCGTCGCCAACACCTCGACGTCATGCCCGCCCCCCTCGGGCGGCGGCGCCGATTCACCGGCCGCCGTGAAGGCATTCTCCGGGCCATGCTTCTGGCCGTCGACGGTGATCGCCACCGACCGCTCCGTCGACCGGTAGCCCCCGGTGAAGGCGTTGACGCGGATGTTCTCGACCGCCCTCGGCAGGCTGATGCGCGCCCGCGCCGTGCCGATGGGATAAGGCCACTGGTCGCCGGTGACATTCCAGTAGAGCTCGTCGTGGTCATCGAAAAACTTCAGCGCCCGCCCCACCGTGTAGCGGATGACGACCGTCCGGACGGCATTGGCCGCTCCCGGCACCCAGATCTTGAGATCGTCTTCCTGGCGCTGCCCCGACCGCGACACTTCGAGCCGCTTTCCGGCCTCGTCGGTGACGCCGAGGAGATTCAGACGGAGGCCGTAATTTTCGCCGCGGGCATCGACATACCGGATCGGAATCCGCCGGTGGATGCCGTTCCATTCCCCCGTGAAGCGGAGCCGGATCGTCTCGGTCACCTCGACCAGCGCCGACTCGGACACGCCGATCGCAGCGTCGAAATCTTCGATGACGATCGACCGATCCTGCCCCTGGGCCGGAGGGGCGAGGAGGATCCCGAGCAACACCAGTCCCCATGCAGCCAAGGTGCCACGCTTGAGCCCGCCGAGCAGCCCGCTCATGAACGTCTCGCCTCCGTGCCCGCTCACGACATCTTGACGCTCGGCACCGCGCGCTCTGCCGCATCGCTGATCTCGAAGAACTCTCGCGGCCGCGCCCCGGCAGCCCCGGCGAGGAGATTCCATGGGAACAGCCGCACCGACGTATTCAGCTCGCGGACCGAGGCGTTGTAGTAGCGCCGGGCTGCTTGGAGCGCTTCCTCGATCGAGGAGAGCGACTGCTGCAGGCCGGTGAATTGCTCGCTGCCGCGCAGCTGCGGATACGACTCGGCGAGGGCAAACAGGCTCTTGAGCGTTCCTGTCAGGGCGTTCTCGGCGGCCGCGGTCTCCTGCGCCGAGCCGGGGGACATCGCCTTCGCGCGGGCATTCACCACCGCCTCGAGCGTCCCCTTCTCGTAGCCGACATACCCCTTCACCGCCTCGACGATGTTGGGGATCAGGTCGTGCCGCCGCTTGAGCTGGATGTCGATGTCGCTCCAGGCGTTGTCGCAGCGAACGGCAAGCGTCACGAGCTGGTTGTAAAGAAGGATCCCCCCGACGACCGCCGCGGCGATCACGCCGAGCACGATCCACAGAAGCGTGCCGTTCCCCCCGGCTCCTTGGCCAAACAAGCCCACCAGATTCACCACGCCCCACCTCCACGAAGACATCCACCAATTCCCGGTTCACGCCCCGCGGGAACCCACCGCTTGAGATCATCCCACACCACGCCCCCTGGGGACAGGGGCCGGTCGCGAGGCTGCCACGGGCTCGGCCGACGAGGTACGATGAACTGCGGTCGGGGAGGGTTGAGCACGGGGTGAAACTCCCGCCGGCTCGCCAGCGACCCCGACGACTTCGACGACTTCGACGACTCCCGGGAGACGATCACGATGTTCGAGTTCCGTGTGCCGCACCGGGCAGGCCTGTGCGGCGGCCCCTCCCGCCGCGACTTCCTTCATGTCGGGGCCCTGTCCGCGATCGGCCTCTCCCTGCCGCAACTGGTGCGCGCCGCGGCCGAAGGTGGACTCCGCCCCGGCCATGAGAAGCGCTCCTGCATCATGATCTTCAACCTCGGGGCCCCGAGCCACCTCGACCTTTGGGACATGAAGCCGGAGGCGACAGCCGAGGTCCGCGGCCCGTTCCAGCCGATCCGCACGAAATCTGACGCCTTCGAGATCTCGGAGCTCCTCCCCCGCCACGCCGCCGTCGCCGATAAGTTCTCCCTCGTCCGCTCCTGCCACCACAACGGCGCCGCCGTTCACGACGCCGGCTGGCAGATGATGCAGACCGGCCGCCGCTTCACCGGCGGCATCAATTCGCCCCACGCCGGCGCCGTCGTCTCCCACCTCCTCGGGCGCCGCACCGACCTCCCCCCGTTCGTCGTCCTCCCCCAGCTCATGGGCCGCGGCGGCGGCAACCTCCCCAACGGCCAGGCGGGCGGCTTCCTCGGCAAGGCCCACGACCCGTTCGCCCTCATAGCCGATCCCTCCCAGCCCAATTTCAAAGTCCCCGACCTCCTTCCCCCCGATCAGATCGGCGTCGCCCGCCTCGATCGCCGCCGCAAGATGCGCGACATCGTCGAAGCCTCCGTGCGCGAGTTCGAGGCCAGCGAGGATGCTCGCCTCCTCGACGACTCCTTCCAGGCCGCCTACCGGATGATGACCAGCCCCCAGGCCCGGGCCGCCTTCGATCTCTCCCAGGAGCCGGTCGCCGTCCGCGAACGCTACGGGATGAACCGCTTCGGGCAGTGCTGCCTCCTCGCCCGCCGCCTCGTCGAAGCGGGCGTCCGGTTCGTCACCATCAACACCTTCCTCACCGTCTTCGACGAGATCACCTGGGACATCCACGGCTCCAAGCCCTTCACCTCGATCGAAGGGATGAAGAACATCGTCTGCCCGATGTACGACCAGGCCTACGCCACGCTTCTCGAAGACCTCCACGACCGCGGGCTCCTCGGCGATACCCTCGTAACCACCCTCGCCGAGTTCGGCCGCACCCCCAAGGTCAACCCCGCCGGCGGCCGCGACCACTGGCCTGGCTGCTTCACCTGCTCGTTTGCCGGCGGCGGCGTTCAGGGGGGGAGAGTCGTGGGGAAGAGCGACACCATCGGCGGCTTCCCCGCCGAACGCCCCGTCGCCCCCGGCGACATCGTCGCCACCATCTTCCACTCCCTCGGCCTCGACCACACCACCCTCCTCCCC
>JBAWVV010000400.1:0-3980 GCA_037147115.1 Planctomycetia bacterium
GTGGCGGAAGTATCTTCGCGACACCTACGGCACGATCGAGAAACTCCGTGCCGCCCACGGCGACGAGTCGCTCACGTTTGATTCCGTCGCCGTGCCGACCGACAAACTCCGCGGCAACGCGGTCGACCTCGCAAACCTCGATTACTTCCTCGCCGGAGCCGACAACGGTCCGCTTCGCGACTATCTCCTCATGCAGCGGGACCTCTTCCACGCGGGCTTCCGTAAGATCGCAGCCTCGGCTCAGGCCACGCTTGACAGGCTCGGCAAGAAGCGGGTGATCCTCCACGACAGCCACAAGTCGGTGATGCTCGGCTGGGATAATATTGGCTTCTTCGACGCCAAGACCCCCTGGCCACATGCCTATCCAGAGCTGATGGCCGGCTCCGGTAACATGAGCATCGCGAGCCTCTTTGATGGCCCCGGCATTGGTGGCCTGATCACGCCGCACGACTACCAGGCCCGAGGCGTCGGCGGCGTGTTCGAGCCGGAGGGTCTGGCCGATTCGGCAGTGCTCCGCGGCAAACTCATGGTCTGCGAGATGGACACGCGGAGCTGGGCCGGCACAGACCCGATCGCCCCAGCCCGGGATGCGAAGGAATTTGCCGCGGTCACTTGGCAGAACATCGCCACCTCGCTCACCCGCGGCTTCACGCCCTATTGGATGGACGTCTACCAGGACTGGTTCGCCCCCGAATCACTGCAGCCGATCATCCGGCGGCAGGCCGAGGTGCTGAAGGAGTCGGTCGAGTGGCCGCACGAGACGGTGCCGGGGATCGCGATGATTCTCGATGACGAGGCGGTGCTCGAGACCAATGGCGACGGCCGGTTTTTCAACGAGGCCGTGCTCTGGGAATGGAAGACGGGGCTCGTCCGGGCGGGCGTGCCGGTGCGGAAGTATCTCGTCGACGATCTATCGCTTGTGAATTTCCCGAAGCACAAAGTCTTTTATTTTGCAAATCTCTTTCGCCTCGACGAAAAGCGATTGAAGCTCCTCAAGGAAAAAGTACTCCGTGGCGGTAACGTGGTGGTGTGGGGGCCGGGCTCCGGGATCAGCGACGGTGCCCGGATCAGCGCAGACTCGGCGACGCGGCTCACGGGCTTCGAGTTCGCGGTGCTGCCCGTGAATTACCCGCGGCGGACGCTGCTCTCGAACACGTCTCATCCCCTTACGAAGGGCCTGAGCCCCGCCACGCTGCTCGGTGGCCCGCTCGCCTACGGTCCGGTCCTCTTTCCCACCGACGGCGCGCCGCTCGGCATAGCCTGGACGAAGCTCGGCAGAAACCTCACGGGCCTAGCGGTCAAGGAGGTCTCGGCCGCCGATGGCACGAAGTGGACCAGCGTGTTCACAACGTCGCCGGGCCTGCCGGCCGCCTTCTGGAGGAACTGCGCCCGCCACTCGGGCACGCACGTTTGGTGTGAGGAGGACGAACTGTTGATGGCCGACTCGAGCATCGTGGCTTTGCATTCGGTGGTGAGCGGGCCGAAGAAGATTCTCCTGCCGGAGGCATCGGCCGTGACCGACCTGATCACAGGCAAGCGTCTGGCCGAGTCGGCCCGCGATATCCGTTTCGACCTCGTCGCCCCCGACACCCGCGTGTTCCGCATCACGCCCCGCCGGTAACCCTCGCCCGGTGGGCTGCTCCATCCACGACAAGATGCCCTGGGCGAAAGCCGGGGGACACAGGGAATAAAAACCAACTCGCTCCCGACGAGTAGTGCCCTCAATCACAGGCCCTCCGGCACAACGCGGCTCCGGCAGGCCGGCGCAGCAATTCGGCGATTTCCTCCAGTGGCACGCCCTTCGTCTCGGGCACCATCGTGAGCACCCACACGAGCTGCACGACCATCATGCCGCAGAAAAACGCGAAGACCGAACTCGGGGCGAACCGCGTCACGAGCATGGGGAAGATCGTCATGAGCAACGCGGCCATGATCCAGTGAGTGGCGCATCCGATCGCCTGCCCCGTAGCCCGGTAGTCATCGGGAAAGATCTCGGCGATGAACACCCAGATCACCGCCCCCTGGCCGATCGCGTGGGCGGCGATGAAGGCGAAAATGCAGGCGGGCACGATCGCATAGTTGCCGGCTGCGAACGCCCAGGCACACAGGCCCAGCGACAGGATATAGCCCAGCGATCCGATCACCAGCAGCGTTCGCCGGCCAAGACGGTCGATGAGCCACAGCCCGATGAACGTGAACACGAGGTTCGTGATGCCGATGCCGATCGATTGGAGGAGTGCGGACTTCTCGCCAATGCCCGCAAGTTCAAAGATGCGCGGCGCGAAGTAGAGGATCGCATTGATCCCCGACAACTGGTTAAAAAAAGCGATGAGGAAGGCCAGGAGCAGCGGTCTGCGGAGGCTCGGCGGCGCATCCGTTGCCGTGGACGCCGTCGGCTGTGACGCCGAAACGATGCGGCCGGCCGTGCCGGCGAGTTCCTCCGGCGTGGCATGTGGATCCATTCGAAGCAGCACGGTCATCGCCCGCGCCCGCGACTCCTCCGTGCCCTGAAGCAGCAGCCAGCGCGGACTCTCCGGGATCGCCAGGCAGGCGAGCGTGTAGGCGAAGGCCGGAAACGCCTCGGCACCGAGCATCCATCGCCAATCATTCTCAACGCCCTCGAGCAGGTAGTTCGAAAGGAAGGCGGCCAGGATGCCCAGCACGATGTTGAACTGGAACATTCCGGTCAGACGACCGCGGGCTGCCGGGGGGGAGATCTCGGAGATGTAGAGCGGCGCTGCGACCGTAGAGATACCGACTCCCAGGCCACCGATGAACCGGGCGACGATGAACGACCAGACGTCGGTCGCGAGACCACTCCAGACGGCCGAGACGAAATAGAGGATGCCAATCCAGAAGAGCGTCGGCTTGCGTCCCAGTCTGTCAGTCGGCCATCCGCCGCACATCGCCCCCACCACGGTGCCATACAGCGCCGAAGCGATCGCAACGCCGTGCATGCCGGCACTCAGGCCCCAGAGCTGCTGGATCGTCTTCTCGGCACCCGAGATGACGACGGTGTCGAAGCCGAACAGAAAGCCGGCAAGGGACGAGACGATCGACCAAATCACAATACTTGCATTCATCGATAGACGGTCCTGCTTGACTGGATCCCGGGCACCTTGGCGGTCACTTTGCCTTTACGAGCGTCTGGGCCGCAGTGAGCCGGGCGGCGATCTGGTCGTCGGCGGGAAGGTCGCCAACCAGCGGCACGAGCCAGCCCGCTGCGCCGTCCTGCTTCCAGGACTTCAGGCCCGCGCTGACATCCTTGCCGTTGAGCATCACCTTCGGCTTGTCCTTCGTGCCGCTCACGAAGAGCAGGGTGGCCAGCGGCAGTTCCTTTTCGGCACCGGCACGATAGTTGCCGCCGAACGGCGTGTAGCGGATGTCGATCTCGCGGGAGTCCTTCACGGCCCAGCGGCCCATCGAACAGCCGCCGTCAGCGACGATCTTTACACCGCCCGGTTCGCGGAAGCTGTAGGGCAGGTAGTTGGGCAGCATGTTCGTGGCCACGTAGATCTTCTGCTTCGGGAAGGTCTGCAGGAGCATGTTGAGCTCGGGATGCAGCGGGCCGCGGTCGAGGACCGCGCCGTTCTTCTCGAGCGACTTGCGGCCCATCTGCGAGAGCGACGTATCCTGCCAGAGTTGCCGCTCCCGGAAGCCGGCCACGGGGTCCTTGTCGTTCACGGTGAAGGCGTCCCACGCAGCAGTCAGGGTATCGCTTCCGCTCCGGTAGCTCAGCGATTTCGCGTCGGCCTCGAGGTTCGTCTTCTTGATGTGCTCCTGAAACTTCTGGAAGCTCCCGTATTCAGGCTCGTCGCCCATTTCGACCACGAAGCCACCAACACCTCCTTCGAGCTGCTTGAGCGCGTCGGCGCCGATAGGGGCGTCTTTCTTGTAAAAGTACGCATTGATCAGCAGCGCGGGCTGGACGTTGACCTGCTCGTGATAGGCCTCCATCTGCGGCAGGCCCGCCTCCAGGG
>JBAWVV010000401.1:0-3972 GCA_037147115.1 Planctomycetia bacterium
GAACAGGGTGGGGGGTGGGTGGAGCGCCGTCGGCAGCGGAGCCATTGGCGCGATTTCCAACGTCTGCCAACGGCGTTGCGACATCTGCCGACAGCGAATGCCAGAGGGAAAAAAGGCACCCCCAGCCTTTCGGCCGGGGGTGCTTCATGCGGAATCTGGAGGCTCCAGGTCCCGGGAGGGCCCAAAGCCGGCCGGATCGAGGCACGGTCAGGAATGCTGGTCGAGGTGATCTGGCAATCAGTTTCAACCCTGCCGCCGAGAGCGACTCTTTCGCTGCCGCAGTGCCCCGAACACCGCCACAGCGGCGCCGATGGCCGCCAGGGAGATGGTTCCAGGTTCGGGGACGGCGACGACGCCGTACTCGACGAGCAGATTCGAGCCGTTGCGAGCCACAGAAAAGGTGGCGTTTGGTCGGATGGAAGCCAATGCGGCCCCGGTGCTGTCGGTGCCGGCACTCCCCAAGGAGAAGATTCCCGTCGAGGTGCCGGCCGACGAGGCATCGATCAGGAGCCATGAGTGTTGGACCGACCAGAAGGTGTCCGACCAGTCGACGGTCGAGCCGGCGGAATTGAAGACGAGATCCAGCATGCTGGCTGGGTCGACCGACAAGGAGCCGGCGAAGACATCGATGGCGTCGTAGAGCGTGCCCCGATCGGCCAGGGACGCGGTGTTGGCCACCAGTTCCCACTGCAGGTGACTGCCGGCAGTGTAGCCCAGGCCACCGCCGAACGACTGCAGGCCAGGCGAGTTGCCAGGGGCGTGGATCGCACCGGCGTCAAAGTTGACCGGCCCGGTGAACGTCGCGCCGTCCCCTTTGACAACGCCGCCGGCCGCTACCTGGAGCGCGCCACCGACGGAGCCCGTGTAGGAAGACGTGCCGTCGAGCGTCTGGGTGCCGGCAAAGGCATCCGCATGGATCAGCGTGCCTCCATGGTTGGAGAGGGTGTTGGTGACCCCCAGCGAGGCCAGGTCGAGGATCGCGCCGTTGCTGAGAGCCACCGCGCCGGTCCCGAAGGCAGACGTGCCCCCGGCAACGAGCGTGCCGGCGGTAATCGTCGTGCCAGCGGTGTATTTGTTCGCTCCGGAGAGCGTCAGCGATCCACTTCCATCCTTCACAAGCGCGATGTTCGCCTTGCCGCTGGTGCCGATCGGGCCGGCATAGCTGCCGTTGCCGGTGCCGCTGACGGTCAGCGTCGCGATGGTGCCCGCGACCGAGTTGATGATCCCGCCGACCCCCCCCGCGCTCCCCTTCAAGAAGGCGATCTGCTGGGCGTGGCCATTGAGATCGATCGATCCGGCGGTCGAGCCGAAGGTCACGCCGGCGGTCGTCGGTAGGGCATTGTCGACGCCGAGCTTGTGGACACCGGTCGCGGAACTGTTGACCGTAACGTCGCCGCTGAACGTGCTTTGGGCGTTGAGATTGGTGACGCCGGCGCCACCGGAGCCGCCGACGGCCAGATTCAGCCCCCCGCTGCCGGAGATCGGGCCGTTGACGTTGAGCGTGTAGCCGCTGGTCGCCCCGAGGTTGAGGGCGCCTGAGGGGAGGGCGAGGGCGATGGGATTGGAGAGCGTGCCGCTGGCCCCCGAGACCGCCACCGATTGGCCGGCTTTCGTGAACTCCATCGTGCCGGTGCCCGACTGCACCGAGTTGACGTTCACGCGGACATTCGACCCGGTGAACGACACCTTGCCGCCGGCGAACAGGCCGGCCAGGTCGGTGGCGACGGTGATCGTGGCGGTCGAGCTGACGGCGAGCGTGCCGGCCGCCACGGCGACGTTCGACGTGGGGAGATTGGTGACGCCGAGCGTGCCGTTGCCCGACTTCGTCAGCAGGCCGTTGAGCGTCGGGCTCGAGGCGAGCGTGAGCGTGTCGCCGCTGGCGACGTCGATCCGCCCGCCGCTGGCCGCGACGGTGATCGCGTTGGCCAGTGACTTCGGGCTTGTACCGTCGAAGGCGATCGCCCCCCCGCCGGAGAGGCTCACGCCGCCGCTGCCGAGGCCGGCGTCGCCGAAGCCGACCGTGCCGGCAGAGGCGGTGATCGCCCCGGTGGTGGTCACGGAGCTGCCGGTCAGATCGATGCGGCCCGATCCGCTGTTGGTGACGGTGGCAGCGCCGGCGAGCGTCCCGGCGAGCGTCACCGTCGCGGCGCCGGTGTTGGCCACCGCCACATTCTCACCGATCGTGCCATTGAGGGAGAGGTTGCCGCCATCGGTGCGCACTCCACCGGATCCGGTGAGATTGCCAGAGAAGCTCGTGGCATCCGCGCGGTTGAACGCGAGGAGCGTGCCGGCGGCCAGCGAGAGATCCCCGGTGAGTGAGCCGGTGGTGCCGCCATTCCCCACCTGGAGCGTGCCGGTGGTGACGCTTGCCTGGCCGGCGGCCAGCGCTCCAGTGGCGACGAGCGTACCGGGGCCGGCTTTCGTCAGGCCATTGGTGGCGCTGATGTCGGAGCTGATCGTTGTGGTGCCCGCGGCCGTCGTGATCGTGTTCACCGCGGCATTCGCGCCACCGAGTGCGACCGCGCCGCCGGTGAGCGTGTAACCGGCGACATCGAACTGGATGCCGTTGTTGGCGTTCACCGTGCCGTCGACGGTCACCGTTCCGGTGGGGCTTGCGAACACGGCCGTCCGCGATGGATCCCACGTGCCGCTCGACCAGCCGCTGCCGCTCTCCGACCAGCTCCCGCTGCCGCCGTCCCAGGTGGCGATGCTTCCCGGTGTGAACACGAGATACAGGCCGGTGCCGGAGGAGCCGGTGTCACTGACGGTGAACGTGCCGCCGGCGAGATTGTTGGAAAATCCCGAGGCGTCGACCGTGAAGCGGTTGGCGTCGAAGCCGACAAGGCTCCCCGCCGTGGTCATCATCGCCCAGGAGCCAGCGGCGTTGTCGTTGAAGTTGATCGCCTGACCAGCCGCGCCGCCGGCGCTTGAGGCACTGGCCAACCGGATCGTAAACGAGCCAGAGCCGGGCACGGTGAGATCACCGGTGGTGCTGAGGAGATCCCATCCGCTGCCAGCACTCCCGGTGGCGTTGTAGAGTTGGACATTGAGCCCGCCGCCCCCGGCGAGCGTGGTGGCCCCCATGGTGAACGTGCCGATGGCATTCATGTTGGGCGCGATCGTGCCGGCGACGGTCGCTGCGCCGCTGACCGTGCCGGTGCCGCCGAGCGTCTGGCCATTGGCAATCGAATAGCCGCCGGTGACGGCCGCGACGTCGAACGTCGCCCCGGCGGCGACGGTGACCGTCGGCGAGGCGTTGATCGAGCCGGCCCCGGAAAGGGCGAGCGTCCCCTCCGCGATCGTCGTCGACCCGGTGTAGGTGTTGGCGCCGGTGAGCGTCTGGGTGTTAGCGCCGCTCTTGACCACGTTGATGAGGCGGCCGCCGGTGCCGATCACGCCACCAAAACCCTTGCCGGGCGTCGTGGCGCCGCCGAGGGTGAGGGTGGCATCCTGGCTGCCGTTGTTGACGATCGAGAGGTTTTTCGTGCTCCCCACCGTGGCATTGGCACCGTCGGCGAGGTAGGCCACCTGCTGGTTGAAGCCGTTGATGTCGAGCCGCGCGGCACCGATCCCTGCCTTCGTGCCGACGATCACGCCGCTGGTGGTGGGGAGGGCGTTGGCGATCCCGAGTTTGATCGAGGCGGTGCCGGCGACGTCGGGCGTACCGGTGTTGATCGTCGTGTTGCCGCTGTAGGTGCTCTGGGCCGAGAGGGTGAGAACACCGCCGCCACCGCCGCCCAAGGAACTGTTGGAGAGATCGAGATCGGAGTTGCCGCTGATCACGCCGGAGATCGTGAGATTGCCGGTGGTGCTCGTGTTTGCCCCCTTCGTCGCCCCGATGGTGCTCGTGAAGGTTCCCGGCGTGTAGGTCGCGCCAGACCACGATCCGGCGGTGAACGACTGGCCGGTCGAATTGAGGCCGATGCCGGCCGAGACGGTGCCGCCGGCGTTGCCGGAGAGGTTTGAGATCAG
>JBAWVV010000402.1:0-3957 GCA_037147115.1 Planctomycetia bacterium
AGCTCCCCGAGTAGGATTCGAACCTACAACCTACCGGTTAACAGCCGGCCGCTCTACCGTTGAGCTATCGGGGAATGTGTCGCACCGCCAAAACGGCTCCCCTCCGGCGAAGGTTCGCCGGAAGATCTCCAAGAATACCCGATGAATCGGGGGGAAAAAAGCCCGTGCGGACAGGCTGGCCGTCGGGATGAAAAGGGCTCGGATCGGGCCGGGATCCTGGGATGAGGGATCACGCCATCAACCCTTCCGCTTCTCCATCAACACCCGATTCCCCTTCTCGTTGTATTCGATGCGGGTCATGAACGTCCGCATCAGCATCACTCCCCGGCCACTGGGGACGTCGAGGCGCTCGTCGGAGGTGCAGTCGGGAACCTGGGCGGGATCGAACCCGGCCCCCTCGTCGGTGATCTCCAACCGGACCAGTTCCGGCGACACCAAGCACTCGACATACACCTGCTTGTGCGGGTCGAGTTTGTTGCCATGGACGATCGCGTTGACGATCGCCTCCTCGGCCGCCAGATGGATGCTGAAGACGTCCGCCGTTTCCCAGCCGTGAATGCCGAGCTGCTCAAGGAGCCCCTCGGTCACGATCCGGCTCGCCCCGCGCTCACTAGGGAGGTGGACGGCCAGCCGCCAAGCACCGATGTCGTCCGGTGAGGGATTCGCGGCGCGGACCGAGGTGTCATGTGCCATCTGATCGATCCAACCGGATGCCAATCCGCCGGGAAAATGCCCAGAACCGAGCGATACCCCGCCGGGGCGGAATGCCGAAAAACCTTCAAAAGGCAGAGATCGCCTCCGCCTCCCCGTCGTGGATATCGAAGACCTTGTTCAGCTTTGTGACCAAGAACACATCATAGATCTCGCGCCGGATATTGCTCATCCTCAGCCGGCCCTTGTGCGATTTCACCTTCCGGTCGAGCGTGATCAGCTTGCCGAGCGCCGCGCTCGAGAGGAACTCGACGCCGTCGAAGTTCAGCAAGATGCTCTTGCGGTTGTCGAGTTCGACGAGGCTGAAAAGCTCCGCGCCGAATTGGATGATCTTGGCCTCGTCGAGGATCTTGCGGTCGTTGAACCGGACGACAGTCACGTCGCCGACCTTCGACACGTCGATCCTTTGATGCGTCGGCATGCAGACGAAACCCTCGCGAAGGTCCAAGATCCAAGTCCCCTGCCAGCAGCACCCAACCGGGCACTCCCGGCCGCCGAACTCCTGCTCGCAGAGCCTAGCCTTTCGGCAGTCGGTTTTCCATTGCCCCCCACATCGGGACGAGGCGTGGCGAAACCGACCGTTGCCAGTGGAGGGGATGACCGTCCCGATGCGATTCACTGCCAAACTGGCAGCAGGCGGACGCGAAGGATCGCCCCAGTGGATCGGACTGAAAAGGCCATCAAACAAGGGTTTAAAACCTCTCCTCCAGCCCCGAACCCGTTTGGCGCGCCGATTGCTTACGAGAAAGCGGCGGGGTTCATGGATGTCCCGGTCGGCAGTCCCGACCGGTCCTCGCGCCTGGAAGCTCCTCTGGGGTATTCCCGGCCGCGGCCGCATTCAATGTCCGTGGAAACAGTCATCCATGACCCATTTCCACTTGAAAAACCTCCGGTTTTTTCGAGTGCTAGGCACTTGCGACCGCCCTGTGCGGTCGGTCCGGTCGTGTATCCACAGCCTGCCAACGGGTGTTTCTAGCCCGCGGTGGTGAGCCCCAAGGCTCCACGCCGATGGTTCCGCTCTTTCCGATTCCCCCTCACCCACGAGGTTTCCGACGATGTCCGCCAGCGCGACGAAGTCTGCCAAGAAGAAGCTGCATCTGATCCCCCTCGGCGACCGCGTGGTCGTGGAGCGCGAAGAGAGTGGCCAGAAGACCGCCGGCGGCATCCTCCTGCCCGATTCCGCCAAGGACAAGCCGGCCCGCGGCGTTGTTGTGAGCGTCGGCGAGGGGAAGCTGACCGACAAGGGGACGCGCCAGCCGCTCCAGGTGAAGCCGGGCGACCGGGTCGTATTCACGAGCTACGCCGGTGAGCCGTTCAAGATGGGCGACGACGAACTGCTGCTGATGCGCGAGGATGACATCCTCGCCGTTCTCCCCTAACCCTCGTGCCGGACCGTCGGCCCCGGCGGGGGAATCCGTCCGGCTCGCGCCCGAAAAAACCATCCAACCCAAACCTTCCGAACCCAACCCAGCGACAGGAGCAGTGGACCCATGGCAAAGATGATGGCCTTCGATCAGGAAGCCCGTGAGGCGATGCGGCGCGGTGTCGCCAAGCTTGCCCGCGCGGTCAAGGTGACGCTCGGCCCGAAGGGGCGCAACGTCATCCTCCAGAAGAGCTTCGGCTCCCCGACCGTGACCAAGGACGGCGTCACCGTCGCCAAGGAAATCGACCTCGAGGACGTTTACGAGAACATGGGCGCGCGGATGGTCCGCGAAGTCGCCAGCAAGACCAGCGACGTCGCCGGTGATGGCACGACGACCGCCACCGTCCTTGCCGAGGCCGTCTTCAACGAGGGCCTCCGGGCCGTTGTGTCGGGGGTCAACCCGGTCGCGCTCAAGGCCGGCATCGAGAAGGCCGTGGAGGAGATCTCCGCCAAGCTCAAGGAGATGTCGATCCCGGTGAAGGGCAAGAAGGAGATGGCCCAGGTCGCCGCCATCGCCGCCAACAACGACATGGAGATCGGCCTGCAACTCGCCGAGGCGATGGACAAGGTCGGCAAGGACGGCGTGATCACGGTCGACGAGGGCAAGAGCCTCAAGACCGAGATCGAGTTCGTCGAGGGGATGCAATTCGACCGCGGCTACCTCTCCCCCTACTTCGTTACCAACTCGCAGCAGATGCAGTGCGTCCTTGAGGACTGCTACATCCTCGTCTTCGAGAAGAAGATCTCGAGCGTCAAGGATATCGTCCCGCTTCTCGAGGCCGTCGTGAACGCCGGCAAGCCGCTGCTGATCGTCTCCGAGGAGGTCGACGGCGAGGCCCTCGCCACGCTCGTCATCAACCGCCTCCGCGGCACCTTCCAGGTCTGTGCCGTCAAGGCTCCGGGCTACGGTGATCGCCGCAAGGCGATGATGGAGGACATCGCGATCCTCACCGGCGCCACGGCCGTGTTTGAGAACCTCGGCATGAAGCTCGACGGCCTTGGGCTGGCCGAGCTTGGCCGGGCCAAGAAGGTGATCATCGACAAGGACAACACGACGATCATCGAGGGGGCCGGCAAGACGGGCGAGATCAAGGCCCGGATCCAGCAGATCCGCCGCGAGATCGATGCCGCCACGAGCGACTACGACCGGGAGAAGCTCGAGGAGCGGCTCGCCAAGCTCTCTGGCGGCGTTGCCAAGCTCAACGTCGGTGCGGCCACCGAGAGCGAGATGAAGGAGAAGAAGGCCCGCGTCGAGGATGCCCTCCACGCCACCCGGGCCGCCGTCGCCGAGGGGATCCTCCCCGGTGGTGGCGTCGCGCTGCTGCGGGCCAGCTCCCAGGTGAAGCCGAAGGGGCTCTCGCAGGACGAGACGGTCGGCTTCAACATCGTTGTCCGGGCCTGCCGGGCTCCGGTGACGATGATCTCCTCGAATGCCGGCCAGGACGGCTCGATTGTCTGTGAGAAGGTGCTCGCTGGGAGCGGTAACTACGGTTACAACGCCGCTACCAACGAGTACGAGGATCTGGTCAAGGCCGGCGTCATCGACCCGACGAAGGTGACGCGGACCGCCCTCCAGAATGCCACGAGCGTCTCCACGCTCCTCCTCACCAGCGACGCGCTGATCGCGGAGAAGCCGAAGGACCACAAGGCGAAGGCCGGGGCCGGCCACGGCGGCGACTACGACATGTATTGATCGGCCAACGGCCGACATGCCTGCCGCTCTTCAATGAGCGGACTGAAAAAGAGCCGGGGCGTCCTTCGTGGACGCCCCGGTTTTTTTGTCGTCACCAGCGCACCAGCGGAAGAGCGGCTCAACGCCACCC
>JBAWVV010000403.1:0-3956 GCA_037147115.1 Planctomycetia bacterium
GACTGGGGGAGTGCCTTCGGCCCGGGGCGGCCCGGGGGAACTGACTTCGGCGGGCCTGCGGCGCGGCGGGGCATGGATCGACCTCCATCCCTCTGTTCGGCAGGCCGGGCCGACGGAATGAGCCTGCTCCCCCGGAGGCCGGTCCGCGCGGCCGGCACAATCGTCATGACCGCTCAGCCTGGGGCGGTGGCGCGGCCGAGCCCGGGAAACCGCGAAGCGTCAGTCGCGGTCGTAGCCGAGGTTCGGGGCCAGCCAACGCTCCATCTCTGGCACCGTCATCCCCTTCCGGTCGGCGTAGTCCTCGACCTGCTCCTTCGTGATCCGGTCGACCGCGAAATAGCGGGCCTCCGGATGGGCGAAGTAGAGGCCGCTGACGCTCGCCGCCGGCATCATCGCAAAGCTCTCGGTGAGCTCCATGCCGGCTGCCTCCCTGGCCCCGAGCCAATCAAACAGGGCGAGCTTCTCGGTGTGGTCCGGGCAGGCGGGGTATCCGGGCGCCGGGCGGATGCCGCGGTACTTCTCCTCGAAGAGATCCTCGGTAGTGAGCCCCTCGGCCCGGCCGAAGCCCCATTCGCGGCGGACTTTTGCATGGAGCCACTCGGCCGCCGCCTCGGCGAAGCGGTCGGCGATCGCCTTGACGAGGATCGACGAATAGTCGTCTTGGGCCTTGTCGAAGCCGGTGCAGAGCGCATCGCACCCGTGACCGGCGGTGCAAGCGAAGGCGCCGAGATAGTCGTTGCGACCACTCCCGACCGGGGCGATGAAGTCGGCAAGGGCATGGAAGGTGTCCTGCCCCTTCCGCTCCCACTGCTGCCGGAGGGTGTGAACGCGGCCGAACTCCTTCGTCCGCGACTCGTCGGTGTAGAGGAGGATGTCGTCGCCCTGGGTATTGGCGGCGAAGAATCCGTACACGCCGCGGGCCTGGAGGCTCCCCTCGGCCACGATGCGATCCAGCAACTGGCAGGCATCCTCGTGGAGCCGGCGGGCCTCAGTGCCGACCACGTCGTCATCGAGGATCGCCGGAAACTTCCCCTTCAATTCCCAGGCCTGGAAGAACGGCGACCAATCGATGTAGGGAACGAGTTCCGCCAGGGGGATCGTGTCGAGACGGCTGATTCCCAGGAACGACGGCACGTCGATCGGAGCCGTCGACCAGTCGGTCGTCCAAGGCTTCGCGCGGGCGTCGGCTAGGGGTACGAGCGTCGCCAGCTGCCGCCGCTTGAAGTTCTCCACATCCCGCGTCTGTGCGGCGCGATTGTCCCGTGAGAATCCCTCCCGGCTGGCCGGATTGATGAGCTTCTCCACGACACCGGCAGCCCGCGAGGCGTCGAGAACGTGGACAATATTGCCGGAGTATTTCGGCGCGATCTTCACCGCCGTGTGCCGGGCGGAGGTGGTGGCGCCACCGATGAGGATCGGCACGGTCAGCCCCTCGCGCTCGAACTCCTCGGCCACGTGGACCATCTCCTCGAGGCTCGGCGTGATCAGACCGGAGAGGCCGACAATATCGACCTTCTCGGCTCGGGCCGTCTCCAGGATCTTCGCCGCCGGGATCATCACCCCGAGGTCGAGCACCTCGTAGCCGTTGCAGCCGAGCACGACGCCGACGATGTTTTTTCCGATGTCGTGGACGTCGCCGCGCACCGTGGCCATCAGCACCCGGCCGCGGGAGGTCTGTTCCTGTCCCTGCTTCTCCGCCTCCATGAACGGCTTGAGGTATTCGACCGCCCGCTTCATCACCCGCGCGCTCTTCACGACCTGCGGGAGGAACATCTTGCCCTGGCCAAACAGATCGCCGACGACCTGCATGCCGCTCATCAGCGGTCCTTCGATGATCTCGAGGCTCGCGGCATACTTCCCCCGTGCTTCCTCGACGTCGGCCTCGACGTGGTCTGCGATTCCCTTCAAGAGCGCGTGCTGGAGCCGCGCCTCGACGTCGAGGTCGCGCCACGAATCGGCCTTTGCGACGTCGCCTGGGTCACGGTGTTTGACCCGCTCGGCGAATTCGATGAGCCGGTCGGTGGCGTCTGGACGGCGGTCGAAGAGGACATCTTCGATCCGCTCCAGGAGCAGTGGATCGATCTCCTGGTAGACGGCGAGTTGGCCGGCGTTGACGATTCCCATCTCCATCCCGGCGCGGATGGCGTGGTAGAGGAAGGCGGCGTGCATCGCCTCGCGGACGGCATCGTTGCCACGGAACGAGAAGGAGATGTTGCTCACCCCTCCGGACACCTTCACCAGCGGCATCGCTTCCTTGATCCGCCGCGTCGCCTCAATGAAGTTGATGGCGTAGCGGTTGTGCTCCTCGATGCCGGTTGCGACGGTGAGGATGTTGGGGTCGA
This sequence comes from Planctomycetia bacterium, assembly GCA_037147115.1. GTDB lineage: Bacteria > Planctomycetota > Planctomycetia > Pirellulales > UBA1268 > QWOP01. The sequence continues at coordinate 2,343 of JBAWVV010000403.1, forward strand.
AGATGATGTCCTGCGGAGCGAATCCGGCCTGTTCGGTGAGGAGCCGATAGGCGCGCTGGCAGATCGCCACCTTGCGGTCGGCGTCGGCCGCCTGCCCCTCCTCATCGAAGGCCATGACGACGACAGAGGCACCGTAGCGACGGACCGTTCTCGCCTTGCGGAGGAAATCCTCCTCCCCTTCCTTGAGGCTGATCGAGTTGACGATCCCCTTCCCCTGGAGGCACTTGAGGCCCGCCTCGAGCACCCGCCAGTCGGAGCTGTCGATCATCACCGGGACGCGGGCGACCTCCGGCTCGCTCGAGAGGAGCGTGAGAAACTTCGTCATCACCGTCGGGCCGTCAAGCATCCCCTCGTCGACGTTGACGTCGATGATGTTGGCGCCGCTCTCAACCTGCTGGCGGGCGACGCTGACGGCCTGCTCGTAGCGCTCCTCGCGGATCAGCCTGGCAAAGGCCTTCGAGCCGGTGACGTTCGTCCGTTCGCCGATGATCGTAAAGCTGCTCTCGGGACGGATCTCGAGCATCTCGAGTCCCGAGTAGCGGGAGCGATCCGAGTCTGCCGGGGGAACCCGCGGCGGGTGTTTGGCGACCGCCTCGGCGATCGCCTTGATGTGGGCCGGTGTCGTCCCACAGCAGCCGCCGATGATGTTGAGCCATCCCTCTCGGGCGAAATCACCGAGCACCCGGGCCATCGAGGCGGGGGTCTCGTCAAAGCCGCCGAGGGCGTTGGGAAGCCCGGCGTTGGGGTAGCAGCTGACCGGAATCGGGGCGATCCGGCCGAGATCGGCCAGATGCGTGCGGAGCTTCTCAGCGCCGAGGGCGCAGTTGATCCCGACGCTCACCAGATCGGCGTGGGAGAGGCTCATCCAGCAGGCTTCGACCGTCTGGGCGGAGAGCGTTCGCCCCCCCTCGAAGACGGTGAACGACGCCATCACCGGCAGGCGAATCCCGGTCGCACGGAAGGTCTCCTCGATGGCGAACAGGCAGGCTTTTAAAACGAGGGTGTCGAAGGCCGTCTCGGCGAGGATGACGTCGACGTCCCCCTCGAGGAGCGCCTCGACCTGCGCCCGGTAGTTGGCCACCATCTGGTCGTAGGTGACGTCGCGGTGGCCGGGGTCGTTGACGTTGCCGGCGATCGAAAGCTGTTTGTTTGTCGGTCCGATCGAGCCGGCCACGAACCGGGGGCGATCGGGGGTCTTGGCGGTGGCGGCGTCGGCGGCGTCGCGCGCGAGCTTGGCCGCGGCGAGGTTCAGCTCGCGGACCCGGTCTTCGAGGCCGAAGTCGGCCAGGGCCAGGGCGGTGGCGCCGAAGGTGTTGGTCTCGACGATGTCGGCCCCGGCCTCCAGGTAGGCCGCGTGGATCCCGCGGATCGCGTCCCCCTGCGTGAGGACGAGGATGTCGATGCAGTTCTTCAAATCCTTGGGGTGGTCGCGGAAAGCCTCGCCCCGGAAGCCGTTCTCATCGAGCCCGAGGGCGTGGACCATGGTTCCCATGGCGCCGTCGAGAACGGCAATGCGGGTGGCGAGAAGCTCGCGGAAGGCCTTTTGGCGGACGTCACGGGGAAGCGTGGTCATGGTGGGGCCGGCGAATGGGAGCCGCCGGGGCAGTGTTTGAG
>JBAWVV010000404.1:0-3945 GCA_037147115.1 Planctomycetia bacterium
CACATCATCTGCGACAGCCTCTTCGGCGACGGATTCATCAGGTATTCGGCGTACACCGAAGAGGCATTTCGGGGACGGCCGGGGCCGGGCATGCAGGTGCTGCGGTACGCCGAGTGCGTCATTCCAGATTCCCTCAACGCAATGACTTGGAGGCCGATCGCCAACCGTTTCGAAATGACGCTCTCGGCGGACGTTCCTCGGCTCATCGCGACCCACACCGCGGGGTTCATCGCTGAACTGCTGCGAGATGCAGGCCTCGATTTGGAATTGGACAGGGCGAACATTCTCTGGGTCATCCATCCCGGAGGTCCGGCGATCGTCGACTTGGTCGGCGCATGCCTGCGCCTCACGAAGGACCAGATCGCCCTCAGCAAGGACGTGCTTCGCGAGGGGGGCAACATGAGTTCGGCCACGGTGCCGCACATCTGGAATCGCATTCTGCACGACCCCGAGGTGAAGAAAGGCACGCCAGTGCTGAGCATCGCCTTCGGCCCTGGGCTCACCGCCGCGGCGATGGTAGCGCGTGTCGTCTGACGCGGTCGCGAGCAGCACATCGACTCGTGGTACCAGCGGATGTAGTATGGCACTTTTTGTCGGAAAGACGTCGGTGCATGCCGCGAACCGTGGGAGAGAATATGTCAGACTCAGACGCAAAGCCGTCGGCCGAGTTAGTAGCACGCGTTGACGCGGTGATCCGGGATGTGCTCGGCCTCGATGCCGGTAGACTGTCGCCATCGAGCAGGCTGAAGGAGGACCTTGGCGCCGACTCGGTTGACGCGGTTGTGCTGGTGATGGCGCTCGAACGGGAGTTCAAGGGCCAGATGTCCGATGCGGAAGCCGCAGGGCTTTCTACGGTTGGGGATATCGCCAGCTACATTAGCCTGTGGATGGGAAAGCAGACTTCATGAGCCGCCGTCGCGTGGTGGTCACGGGCATCGGCATGGTGTCGCCCGTGGGCACTTCCACCGCTGAGTGCTGGAACGCCTGCCTAGCGGGCCGGTCAGCGGTCGGGCCGATCCCGGAGCAGTGGTGGCGGTGGTGGAGCGGGTTCCAATCGACAGCGTGGGCACCGCTTCCGGCTGTGGATTTTGAGGCGGCGGGGATCAAGCCGATCGAGGCGATGAAGCTCGATAAATCCGCCATGCTAGCGATTGTCGCGGCTGGCGAAGCACTGGCCGACGCCGGGTATCAGATGTCGCTGGTAGACGCTAAGCGCAGGATCTGGCGACTGGACGGGATCGACGGCGATCGGGCGGGTGTCTTCATGGGCACGGGCGTGGGTGGGATCACCACGGTGATCGAGGCCCAGAACAGCCACCTCCTCGCGCCGTTTCAGTCGCTCGACCCCCGCGCCGGGCCGGAGGTGGCCGAGACCACAAGGGATGCCCTCGAAGTGCTGCTGGCCTCCGTGACGCGTTTCAATCCGCTGGCTGTTTCCATGCTGATGCCCAACGCGGTGTCGGCGGTGCTCGGTATCCGCTACTCGCTGCACGGGCCCAATGCCACCTGTGCCCTCGCCTGTGCCGCCGGAACCGCGGCGATCGGCCGGGCATTCCGCTCGATCCTCTGTGGGGAGACCGACGTAGCCCTCTGCGGCGGCGCAGAGTATGTGGGGGACCCGTTTGGCGGCGTGTTCAGGAGCTTCGATGCCGCCAAAACGCTTGCCCGCGTCGTCGACGTGCCGCAGACGGCCAATCGCCCCTTCGACCGTGGACGCACCGGATTTCTGCTCGCGGAAGGGGGGGCAGCAGTGCTCGTGTGCGAGGAGATGGAGCATGCCCGTCGCCGAGGTGCCCGGATGCAAGCTGAGATCGTCGGATTTGGTGAATCATTCGATGCCTACAGCATGATGTTTGTGGAACCGTCGGGGGAGCAGATGATCAGGGCGATCGGTTTGTCGCTCGACGATGCCCGACTCGTGCCGGCGGACGTCGACTACATCAACGCCCATGGAACTGGCACGATCATTAACGACGAGGTGGAGTCGGTGGTCATCGAGCGGGTGTTCGGCTCGCGTCCGCTGGTCAATGCCACGAAGTCGCTTACGGGCCACTGCATCGGTGCTAGCGGAGCGATCGAGGCCGCCATGACGGCGTTGTCGCTCCGCGATCAGAAGGTCCACGGTTGCGTCAACCTGCACGATCCGGTCCGGCCGCTCAACTTCGTGCGTCGATCGATGGACGCCAGACTCATCACGGCGGTCTCGCAATCCCTTGCGTTCGGCGGCCACAACGCGGCGCTGGTGATGCGGCAGGCCGTGCCAGAGTGACAGCCAACTTTTCCAAGGGCCGTTGGGCGTCTTATACGCTCAAGCCCTCATGCCCCATGATTGGCCTCCATGTGCCTCACCCAAAAGCTCGAGTCACGGACGTCTGCCACATCCCGATCGCAGTTGGTATGATCACCCTTCATGTTGGGCCGTATGCGTCCGGCCACCGGCCTAGGAGACATCCATGCAACCTACGCCCCTCGCCAATGCCACGGTCGATCCGACGGCACAGCGGGCCTTTGCCATCAACCTCGATGACTCGATCTACGGTAACTTCTCCGAGATCGGAGCCGGCCAAGAGGTGGCCCGCTGGTTTTTCGCTGTGGGCGGGGCGGCCGGCACTGTGGCGAAGTCGATTTCCGCCTACGACATGACCGTCAGCGACGCCATCTATGGCAAGACGAAGCGCTACGTTTCGCGGGAGCGGGTCGGGCAGATGCTCGACCACGAGTATGGCCTCATGCACGAGCGACTGGATGGCGTGCGCGGCGACAAAACGCGGTTCTTTGCCTTTGCGGACACCGCCGCCGCCCGCTCTTTCAACGGCGGCAACGACTGCCACACCTGGATGGGCGTGCGGTTCCAGCATGCCATACGGTCGGAAACCAGCGAAGTCCTCCTGCACGTGAGGCTGCTCGACTCGACCAATGCCCTCCAGCAAGACGCGGTGGGACGGCTGGGAGTGAACCTCATCCACGCGGCCTTCCACCACTGGAAGTTGCCGCGCATGCTCATCGAGACCTTGCTGGAAAACATCGGCCGCGACCGGCTGGAGATCGACTGGCTCCACGTCAGCGGGCCCGCCTTTCAGAACGTGGACAACCGACTGCTCTGCCTGCATTTGGTCCGGATCGGCTTCACGCCGGCTCTGCTCTTCGACGTAGATGGCACGCCGCTCCTAGCCTCGGATGTGATCCGCCACAGACGGGTGCTCATTGAGCGTGGCCGTTTTGCTCCGGTCACTCGGCTCAACCTGGAGATGATGGTTCGCGGCCGCGAGGCCTTCGAGGCCGATATGACCCAGCCTCTGCCGGGCCGTCCAGTCTTTAGCCCCGTCGGTCAGACTGCAGGTGGCGACCACGGCGAGATCGTGAAAATTAGCGAAATCATGGAAATCATGGAAATCACCATGAACAACCTACGGGATCGCGGCAGCGCGGAGGATTCCGATTTCTTAGCCCGCGTCGACCTGCTTTCGGCCGTCGGCAAGATGGTGCTGGTCAGCGACATCGGCGCCTTCCACAGCCTCGGGGAATACCTCACGGAGCGGCACGTGGAACGGACCGGATTGGTGCTGGGCGTACCACTGCTGCGGGAACTGTTCAACGAAAGCCATTACCAGAATCTTGACGGCGGTATCCTCGCGGCGTTCGGCCGCCTCTTCACCCATGCTGTCCGGCTCTACGTGCATCCGACGCGGGATGTGCTCGACGGGCAAGTCATCACCGCCGACACGCTGACGGTGGCCCCGCACCTGTCGCACCTGCTTGAACACCTCCGTGCCAACGGCCTGATCCGCAGCCTGCCGTGCGACGCAGACTCGCTGCGAACCTATTCCAGCGAGGACGTGCGCGGCAGGATTTGCTCAGACGATCCAACGTGGCGGGAACTAGTGGCCCCTGAAGTGGCGGCCCAGATCGACCGTCAAGGCTATTTTGGCGCGAACTGTGCCAGAT
>JBAWVV010000405.1:0-3928 GCA_037147115.1 Planctomycetia bacterium
TGTCGATTTGGTCGGAGCGAGGGCGTAGTCCGCTTCGCGTTCGAGCGAGAGTCGCCTCGAAGTTGTGGGTGAATACACGGTCCGTGGAAATACGAGTTCGGCGAGGACGACAACCCGGAGCCAGAGCGACTCGGCACGCTGGTGACGTTCGACAAGCGGAGCGGCGACAGGCATTGGGTCATGCGCGCCTAGGTCGCCCAGGCGCTCGAATCGCTTGGGTACCGCGGCGGCAGGTTGGGGTTCGCGATGGAGAACTGCCCACAGCGCTGCGGCATGTGAGATTGTCGTTCAGGCCGGTCACCGCCGCAGCCACCCCATCTCTGCCGCCACCGCCTCTGACCTGCTCCCGAGGAGATCCCCAGTGGCGCTCCAGGCGACGCACCCGATGGCCGTGGACCACTGGCCGTAGCCGGACTTCTCGGCCGCCGAGGGGGCATAGCCGGTGATTGCGGCCTGGCCACGGCACGATTAGCCTGAGGCCATCGTCACGGGCCACCCGGGCACCAATCTGGAAGCCACTTCCATGCCTATGCGCATGATCGCCGCGGCCCTGCTGGTGATGGCTTGCGCTGCGGCCGCCGAGCCGGGCCGCGAGCTTCGCGTCGTCGTCCTCGACCCCGACGGCCAGCCGTTACCCGATGCGAACGTCACATCCAGCATCTGGAGCGACGAGAAGGACTTCGCCGGATCCCGGGACCGGCTCACCGAGGCCGACGGCGCTGCCCGCGTCGAGTTGCCGAAGACATTCACCATCCTGCGGCTGTGGGCGGGTAAAGACCCATTTGTAACCATGTTCGTCCACTGGGAGCAGTCCGAGCTGTCCACGCTGCAGGAGTTCCCGGCAGAGTACACGGTCAAGCTCGAACGCCCGACCCGGGCCGGTGGCCGGGTGGTGGACATGGAGGGCCAGCCGATCGACGGGGCGAAGGTCGAAGTCCGGCTGGCCAACGACCCGCGGCCAGCCAGCGGCGACGGGCGGGTGCGGTACAACACCTGGCTGGCCCTCGACGATACCGCTGCCGTCACCGACGCGGCGGGCCGGTGGGAAATCAACAACGTGCCCGACCACCCCGAGGTCGAGCTGTCGGTCCTGGTGTCGCACCCGGACTACGTCGGCGACACGGCCTGGCGCGACGCGTCGCAGGGGGGCCCGCTCATGAGCCAGTACCGCGACGGCTCGGCGACGCTGACACTCAAGTCGGGCGTTATCGTCACCGGCCGAGTTACCGATCCCGACGGCAAGCCGGTCAAGGATGCGGTCGTCATCCACGGCGATGACCCCTACGCGGTGGACGCGCGGATGGACTTCCTGACCGACGCCGATGGCCGGTTCCGCTTGCCGGCCCTGGCCCCGCACAGTACGACGCTGACTCTGATCGCCCCCGGCTGGGCGCCGCAGGAGCGGTCGCTCGACGTCCGGCTCGGGCTGGCTCCGCAGAACATCCGGCTCGCCCCCGGCAAGCCGATCCGGCTCCGCGTCGTGGACGAGGCCGGCAATCCAGTGCCGGAGGCGTACGTCAGCGTCGCCGAGTGGCAGGGGAGGAATGCCCTCCACAATAAAAAGCATCCGAGCGTCCACGACACCCGAGTCCCCAACCGGGCCGACGAGAACGGCGTTTACGAATGGGGCTGGGCACCCCAGTCGGCCGTGAAGTTCTCGGTTCGGGGGGACGGGTCGTCCGTGGCGGTCGTGGCCGCCGGCGGCGAGCCGGACCAGACGGTCATGCTCAAGGGGCCGCACGTCGTCACCGGCCGCGTCACCGACGCCCGGACGGGCCAGCCGATTCCCGCGTTCACGGTTGTCCCGGTCAACGTCTTCCGCAGGGACTTTCTCAGCGGCGAGCGGGCCAATGCCGAGACCGGGCGCGACGGGGACTTGAAGTTCCTCGTCAGGCGCGACGACTACTCCCAACGGCTCCGCGTCGAGGCGATGGGGTACCGCACCGTGACCGGCCGCGAGTTCAAGCGGGCCGGCGACGACGCCCAAGTGCAAGACTTCGTCCTTGAGCCGGCTGCGCCGGTCGCCGGCCGGGTGGTCGACGCCGACGGGCAGCCGGTGCCGAACGCCGAGGTGCTGATGGCGACCCCGACGGAGCAGGCCAGCCTCGAGAGCGACTGGCAAAATCTCAAGACGACGACCGACGCGGACGGCCGTTTCCGGTTCGCCGACCCGGGCGAGCCGTTCACGCTGATCGCCCGCGGTGACGGCGGCTTCGCCCGCGGTGACGGCCAGGCGCCCGAGCTCACGTTACGACCCTGGGCAAACGTTACCGGCCGGTTCAGCGACGGGGGCAAGCCGGTCGCCGGGGCGCGGATCAGCCTGTTCCCGATCCGAGTCGAGGACCGTGTCGGGCCGACCGTGGACGAGGCGATGCAGACGCAGACGGACGCCGAGGGTCGGTTTTCGTTTGCCCGTGTCCCGCCAGGGCCGGTGTCCGTGAGGGCGAGCCTCGGCCCGTGGGAGGACCCCGGCTACCGCTCCGGCCCGGCGGTCCCGCTCGATCTCACGCCGGGCCAGCGGGCCGATCTCGATCTCGGCAACGTAGGGGCGACGGTCACCGGGCGGGTCGAGCTGACCGGGCCAAGGCCGGCGGAGCTCGACTGTGTCTATTCGCTGAACAATCTGTACCGCCTCGAGTCGGCCGTGCCTGCGCCACAGGGGGGGGCGGGGTTCGACATCAAGCAGGGCTACCGCGCGTCCTGGACCGCGACCCCGGAGGGGCAGGGCTACCTGATGACGGTGCCGCAGTGGTTCGTGAAGCTCGCCCCCGACGGTTCGTTCCGCGTCAGCGGCGTTCCGGCCGGCGAATACGACCTGGCGTTGAGCGTGTACGCCAAGCCGACCGGCTGCCTGACCGACCCGCTGGCTCAGGCGGTCTTCCGCGTGAGCGTCTCCGAGGCCGACGTGGAGCGCGGCGAGGTCTCGGTGCCCGATGTGACGGCGGAAGTGCGGCCGGTCCCGGAGGTCGGTACGACCCCGATGCTGGCGTTCCTCAAGGCCGACGGCTCGGCGAGCACGCTGGCGGACATCCGCGGCAAGCCGTCGCTGGTCCATTTCTGGGCGAGCTGGTGCGCGCCGTGCAAGCGGCAGCTGCCGGCCGTGGCGCGGCTCCAAGAGACGGCCGCCGGGATGGATGTCGTCGGGCTGTCGCTCGATGAGGATGCGGTCGCGTGGCAGGAGGCCCTCGGCACACTCGCGCTGCCGTGGCCGCAGGGCCGGGTGGAGAATTCGGCGGACGCCGGGCTGTCGTCGGTGCCGGCGTACTGGTTGCTCGACGCCTCCGGAAAGATTGTCGCCAAGGCGCACGACGCGGAAGACCTGCCGTCGCTGATCGAAAAGCACTTCAAGTGACGCGACAAGCGCGCGGGTCGGGGGGCCCGCTCCCGCCCGAGTTCAGGACCTGACCGCGGTGACAGTCGGTCGTTATGCTGCCTTCCCGTCTCTCCCACCCGCAGCCCACTGCAGCAGGCTCTCGATCTTGTCGCCAGCGGTCTCGTCCGCGGGCACGACGTTTGGGCAGATTGAACGAGCGGGACGGGGGCGGCTCACGGTGATCTCTTCGAACGCGATACGATGGACTCAAGGCGCCCGCCAAGGGTCCTGTAATCCAGGGCTGCGACACGTCGTTCGCCGCCGTTGAAGAGTGATGTGGAGGCCACGTTATGCGAATCAGCCAGTGTCTGTGCTTTATCCTCGTCGGACTGACATGGTTGCCCACTCCGGTGTGCGTTGCTGCAGAACCGAAGGCAACTCCGCCCGAGCGTCAGAGTGCCATCAGCACCCACATGCTCAATACGAGCACCGGAAAACCTGCCGCAGGGGTCGCCGTTTCGCTCCAGCGTCTCGACGACAAGACTTGGGAGACGTTGGGACAGTGGCGGACCGACGAGCAGGGGCGAGTGGCAAACCTCTCCCCGCCACACAAGT
>JBAWVV010000406.1:0-3927 GCA_037147115.1 Planctomycetia bacterium
CCCCTGTCCCCTCTTCCCCCAGTCGGCTCACCCCGCCTGCTGACGAGCCCGCCGCAGAATCGTCAGGGCGGCTGCGTGAACAAGACCGTTGGTGGCGATTCCTTCTCCGGAGTCGATCCGCTCCCGTCCCTGCCAATCGGTGAACCGGCCGCCAGCCTCGCGGATCACCGTCTCCACGGCCGCGGCATCCCAGGCGTTCATGAGCGGATCGACCATCAGATCGGCCCGGCCGGTGGCGACAAGCAGGTAGCCGTAGCCGTCCCCCCAGGTGCGGCAGATCAGACAGGCGTCTTCGAGGCCTTCGCGGGCCGCGCGGCCCCCTTGCGGGCCTCCCATCGAGGGTGGGCGGTCAGCAAACGAGGTGAAGGCGCTCGAGCAGACAAGCGCCGCGTCGAGGGCATCGCGACGCGAGACCCTGGCTCGGGTCGGTGGGGCGCCGCCACGGCGGTGCCAGGCGCCCCCGCCTGCCGACGCATAGACCAGCTCATCGAGGGCGGGGATCGCAATCACGCCCACCAACCCTGGCCCATCGAGGCCTTCGGTTCGGCAGCCGACGAGTGTGGCCCACAGCGGGACGCCGCGGATGAACGATTTCGTGCCGTCGATCGGATCGACGACCCACTCGTAGCCGCTCGTCCCGGCCGTCGCGCCGGTCTCCTCGCCGAGGAAACCGTCGTCGGGGAAGGCCCCGAGGAGCTCGCGCCGCAGGATCCCTTCGGCGGCGATGTCGGCCTGCGTCACCGGCGAGGCGTCGGCCTTGCTCGTCACCTCGAGCCGGGTGTCGCCATACCAGCGGAGCGTCTCGATCGACGCCAGGCGGACCGCTTCGAGGGCCGCCGTGAGGCGAGCGGCAACGGCGCCGTCATCGCCGGGGCGGGGGACGGTCAGCGGGGCTGCGGTCATGGTGGTCTCCGATCAGGGTGGTCTCCGGTCAATCCTGGCCGGGCGACTCGACCGGGACGAGAGCGGCGGGAGCGGTCCGCCAGGTGACCAGGAGCAGCAGTCCTGCACCGATCACGAGCCAGGTGTCGGCGAGGTTGAAGATCGGCCAGTCGATGACGCCGTCGAGTTTGAAGTGGATCCAGTCGCGGACGGCGAGAACCGGTTGGCCGACGCGTTCCGCGGGGGCATGCCACACCAGAGCGGGGATCCCGAGCCGGTCCCACAGATTGCCGATGATGCCACCGGTGATCAGGGCTAGCGCCGTCAACAGAGCGCGGTCGGTGCGGGTTTCCTGGCGCGACACCATCCACAGAATGCCGGCGATCGCCGCGCACGACACGGCTGCGAACACCATCCCCATCCCCTGCCCCATCCCAAACAGCGCCCCTTCGTTGAGATTGGTCTCGAGCGTGAGCATCCCCCGGACGAGGACGATCGGAGCCTGCTCCCCGGGCATGCCGAGCCGGGCGAAGAGAACGGCCTTGGAGACCAGATCGACGACCGCCGCCGCGAGGGCGAGCCCCAGGTACCATCCCCATTCACGGCTCCCTCCGGCGGCACCGCCCCGGGCGGAGGGGGCTGGGGGAGGAATATCCATCGGGAATCCATTCCGGTGGCAAACGTGGAGGGAGCCGGGCACCGAAACGCCGGCGACCCGGTGGCTGCGGAGGGGGGCTGGGAGCCGTCGGGGGCTTTCGCCTTAGCGAGGATACCGCGGGCGGCCACCGTTGCCATCCTCCATCTTCTCGGCACAGCGGATGCACATTGGGGCGAAGGGAATCGCCTCGAGGCGCTTCTTGGCGATCACCCCGTCACATTCCTCGCAGATGCCGTAGGTTTTGGAGCGGATCCGGCCGAGGGCCTCTTCGACCTGCTCGAGCGTCCCCTCCTCGCAGGCCATCAGCGCGAGGGTGAACTCCTGCTCGTAGGCATCGGTGCCGATGTCGGCCATGTGGATCGGCATGCTGGAAAGATCGCCGTTGGCCTCGGAGCGCGTCTTCCGGAGGGCGGCATCGGCCATCGTCGACACGTCGCCGCGCAACCGGGCCCGCATTGCCTCGAGAGCGAGCTTGAAGGGCTTCATCTCGGCGACTTTCATGGTCGCTTTCATGACATAAGTCTCCCCGGGGGGTGCGCATCCCCCGACCGTCGAATCGAACCCGAACCCTCCGACCCAGGAGAGCCCCACCGGTGGAGCCCCCTCAGGCAATCCGCGGCGGAAAAACTCTAGGCTCGCGGGGAGCGGCTGTCAAACTGGCAGGTAAAATTCCCCAGGATTCCTTGCCGGCCCGTTGTTGTTGACCTAATGTGGCGGTAGACCGGTTCGTCGGTGAGCCGGAAAAACTTTCCACAGCGACGGCCGATCCCCTGCCGACATGGAGAGAAACCGGAGGAGAGTCCCTTGGCCATCGCCGCCCGCACCGATGTCGCGTTCCAGCAGTGCATTTCCCCTGCCTGTGGGGCGACGTACTCGGTCGACGAGGTCCACACTTCCTGCCCGGCGTGCGGCAACCTCCTCGACGTGGCCTACGACTGGAACCGTCTCAGGCCCCCCACGTCGTTCGAGGTTTTCGAGCGGAAGTGGATGCGTCGCAGCGACCCGCTCGCCTTTTCCGGCGTGTGGCGGTTCCACGAACTCCTCCCCTACGCCCCGCGGGAGTCGGTCGTCACGATCGGCGAGGGGCAGACGATGTGCCCGGTCTCCGACAGCGTCGGGGCCTTCGTCGGGGTCAATCCCGGTCGGCTCCACCTCCAATACGAAGGGCTCAATCCGTCGGGATCGTTCAAGGACAACGGGATGTGCGCTGCCTTCACGCACGCCCGGATGATCGGCGCCCGCCGGGCCGCCTGCGCCTCCACCGGCAACACGAGCGCGTCGCTGGCGGTGTACTGCGCCGTGACGCGGCTGATGCGCGGGATCATCTTCATCGGATCGGGAAAGATCTCCTCCGGCAAGCTCTCGCAGGCCCTCGACTACGGCGCCCTCACGATCCAGATCGCCGGTGACTTCGACGACGCGATGGCGCGGGTCAAGGAGGTGTCGGGAAAGCTCGGCATCTATTTGGTCAACAGCGTCAATCCCTTCCGGCTCGAGGGGCAAAAGACGATCATGTTCCGGGTGCTCGAGTCGCTCGGCTGGGAGGTGCCCGACTGGATCGTCGTTCCCGGCGGCAACCTCGGCAATTCGAGCGCTTTCGGCAAGGCGTTCGCCGAGTTGCGGGCCCTCGGGCTCATCGACCGGGTGCCGCGCCTCGCCGTCATCAACGCGGCCGGGGCCAACACCCTCTACGAGCTCTACCACCGTCGTGGCCTGCGCTGGAACGGTGGCCGGGCCGACCTCGCGCCCGCCTGCCACTATTACGACGAGCTCGACCGTGACAATCGCCGCGCCGACACGATCGCCAGCGCGATCGAGATCAACCGTCCTGTAAACCTCAACAAGTGCCTGCGCGCCCTCGAGGTCTGTGACGGGGTGGTCCGTGAGGTGAGCGAGCAGGAGATCCTCGACGCCAAGGCGCAGGTCGGGGCCGGTGGCCTGGGGTGCGAGCCGGCCAGTGCCGCAAGCGTGGCGGGAGCGAAGCAGCTCGTCGCCGAAGGGGTGATCGGGAAGGACGACCGCGTCGTCTGCATCCTCACCGGGCACCAGCTCAAGGATCCGACTGCCACGGTGGCCTACCACACGACCGACCAAAAGCTCTTCAACGAGGTCCTGGGGAGTCGGGGTGTGAGCCGGGCGAGCTTCGCCAACCGAGCGGTGACCGTCGGCAACCGGCTCGACGAGATCGTCCAAGCGATCGACCTGTACGGCTGATGGCTGAGGCCGCCGTCGGCGCGACGTAGGGCTCGTGCCGCCGTCCCAGCGCCTGGGACGAACGAGTTGACCCCGCCGGCGATGGCCCAAGGTTGAGGGCTGCGTTGGCTGCCGGTGGATCAAGAAATCCGCCATGGCGATCTCCGCTGTCACTGCGGCCGTGGCCGACGGGC
>JBAWVV010000407.1:0-3918 GCA_037147115.1 Planctomycetia bacterium
GGCGGGGTCGGTGGGCGCGGTTCGGCGGGGAGCGGTGGGGTCGACATCGTGCGGACTCGCGGGGATCGGAAGGGGCGCCGGTCGGGCGTCAGAACTGCTGGGAGACATACCGGCGTCGGAGCCGGCCACGGATCCAGATCGCCGCCACATTCAACAGCGCGATGATCGCGACGAGGAGGAACGTGATCGTGAACACCATCGGCTTGGCCGCCTGGCTGTTGGGGCTCTGAAAGCCAACGTCATAGATCAGGTAGGCCAGATGCATGAACTCCCGCTCCGGATGGACGAACGGGAATGTTCCGTCGATGGGGAGATCGAGGGCGAGCTTCTTGACGCCGACGAGCATCAGCGGAGCGACCTCGCCGGCCCCCCGCGCCATGGCCAGGATCAACCCCGTCATGATCCCGGGGAGCGCGCGCGGGAGGACGATCCGGCGGATCGTTTGCCACTTGCTCGCGCCACAGGCATAGGACCCCTCGCGCATTGAGTTGGGAACCGCCGAGAGCGCCTCCTCGGTCGCCACGATCACCACCGGCAGCGTCAGCAGCGCGAGCGTCAGCGAGGCCCAGAGGAGACCGCCGGTGCCGAAGGTCGGCTGCCCATCGGCGACGAGCGCCGGGCGGAAGAGGAGCTCGTCGATCGAGCCACCGAGGACGTAGCAGAAGAATCCCAGCCCGAAGGCTCCGTAGACGATGCTCGGCACGCCGGCGAGGTTGTTGATGGCGATGCGAACGGCGGCCGTCAGCGGCCCGCGCGACGCATACTCGCGCAGATAGAGGGCGGCGAGCACCCCGAACGGCGCGACGAGGAGGGCCATGATGAGCGTCATCGCGATCGTCCCCCAGATCGCCGGAAAAACACCACCGGCGCTATTGGCCTCGCGGGGGTCATCGCCGAGGAATTCCCCCCATCGCGAAACATACACGCCGAGGCGTTCCCTGAAGGAGAGCCGATTGGGCTGCCAGGCCCGGACGATCTCGGCCAGCGGCAGGAGGACCGTCTCCCCCGCGGCGGTGGTGAACTCGAGTCCCCAGCCTTCGTTCCCGGCCCGCAGTTCGGCGGTCCGCCCGTCGAGCGTGCGCTCCTCGGCCTCGACCGCCGCGGCCACGCCCTTCTCCGCCTCGACCGCCGCGGCCCGAGCCGGTGATTCCGGGCCTCCGGCGAGCTCGGCCCGGACGACCGCCAGCCGCGCCGAGCGGAGCTTGCGCTGGAGCACGCCTCGGTCGTCTTTGTCGATCCGCCAGGCCTGCCGCCAGCGACGGCGGACGAAAGGGTGATGCTCACCGAAGGCGCGCCAAGCCTCCTCGGAGCCGGCGGCGATCACCTCCCCGCCATGGAGGAGCCGCGACGGAAAGCCATGGAACCGCCCCCCTTCGAGCCGTTCGACGACCGTCGCCTCCGCCGGGCGTGTGGTGGCCTTCACCTCCCCGTCGGCAAACCACTCGAAGTGCTTCCCCGTCAGTTCGAAATTGGCCGTGCGGATGAGACGTCGACCGCTGCCGTCGGGGGCCTTGTCGCGCCCCGTCTCCTCGCCGAGCAGGCGGCGGCCATCGGCAAGCTCGACGGAGTCAAGCGGCCGGGGCCAGAACGTCGCCACCCCCTCCGAGACGATATACCCCAGCAGGCCGATGATCATCACCATCGCCAGCGCCAAGCAGCCACCGGTGAGCCACACCCAGGCCTCGCCATGGGCGGCGAGCGCCGCATGCGTCGAACGGCGGCGGCGGCGGAACGTGTCAGAGCTCATGCGACCTCCGCCGGAATCGTTCGCGGATGATCTCGGCGACCGTGTTGAGGATGAACGTCAGCCCGAAGAGGGTCAGCGCGGCGAGGAACAGGACCCGGTAGTGGGCCGAGCCGCGGGCCGCCTCCGGGAGTTCGGTGGCGATCGCGGCGGAAAGGGTCTGGAAACCACTCAACAGGCTCCAGTCCATGATCGGCGTGTTGCCGGCCGCCATCAGGACGATCATCGTCTCCCCGACGGCCCGGCCGAGCCCGATCATGACTGCCGAGAAGAGGCCGCTGGCCGCGGCGGGGAGAATGACGCGGATCGCGGTCTGCCAGGGGGTAGCGCCAGCGCCGAGCGAGGCGCTGCGGAGATGATCGGGGACGCTCGAGAGGGCGTCGTCGGCGATCGTGAAGATCAGTGGGATGACGGCGAAGCTCATCCCGAAGGCGACGATCATGGCGTTACGCTGGACATAGCTCCCCAGCAGCCCGCCCCGGGCGTCGAGCCGGATCGCATCGAGGAACGTCCCGGCCGCCACCGCCAAGCCGACCGTCAGGGCCACGCCGACGACGAACACCCCCAGCGACACCAAGCCCGCCCGCCGCGGCGTCCAGCCGACGCTCACGCTCCGCAGCCACGGGTTGACCAGCCGGCTGCAGAGCACCGTGGCGACGATCGCCGTGATCGGCAGGAAGGCGAGAACCCACCCCCCCAAGCCACTCCCGCCGCGGCCGTCGAGCCAGGCCCGCAGGTCGCCGCCGAAGAGGAGGCGCTCGAAGTGCGGCGCCACCACGAGGCTGGCGAAGGCCCCGGCCGGCAACCCCAGGCAGCCGATGATCGGCAGCCGCCACGCCGCCAAACGCATCCTCAGCCCCGCCGGGAAGAGCTGCCACAGATGGGCCCCGAGGAGGAGCGTCAACGGTACGACGAAGAATCCCGCGATCACCGGGGCGAGCCCACGCTCCACCAGCGGGGCGATCACCAATCCTGCTATGAACCCGAGGACGACGCTCGGCAGGCTGGCCATCATCTCGATCACCGGCTTGATCCGCGCCCGCCACATGGGATGGAGGAATTGACTGGAGAAGATGGCGGCGAGGATGGCGACCGGAGTCGCGAAGAGCATGACGTAGACCGTCGCCTTGATCGTGCCGACGACGAGGGGGATGAATCCGAACTTCGACTCGAATGTCTGGTGGCCGGTCGTCTCCCAAGCGTGGACGGCGCCGGGATAACTCTCGTACCACACCGGGGCGAAGAGCGTGCCCGGCGAGATTTCGGGGAATCCGGCGTCGAATCCCCACGACACGATTCCGGCACCGTCCGCGGCGAGGAGGGTCGTCTCCCGTGCCCCCAGCGCCAGAATCCGCGGGGGCCCGGCGAGCCGATCGCCCGCCACGGCCCGGACCGTGAGCAGATGGTTGCCGGTCGTGGAATGGAAGAGGCGGATGGCCCCCGCCGCGTCGGCGGCAGCGAACAGGCGCGACCGGGGAGAGGCGGCCAGGGTCGTCACCGCCGCCGGCCGGGCGGGATCGGCGGCCGGGAAGGTCTTGGCAGCGAGGACGGCGAGCCCGTCCTCGGCGGCGGCATCGGTCTGTCGCGACGTGAAGAAGACGCGGACGACGCCGGCGGAATCCCCAACCGCCAGCGCGTTGCCGCCGAACAGCCGGGCGACCGCGGTGACGTCGGCACCGCTCCCGGCCTCAAACGACTCCATCAACACGGGGCGATCGATGTCGCGGATCGCGTAGCGCCGACCGCGGCCGTCGGCGGCGATCGCCCACAGCTGATCCCCCAGTTCCGAAAGCCGGAGATGAACGGCTCGAAATGGCAGTGCCGCTGCCACGGCGTCACCACCCCTCGCATCGGCCGGAATCGTCGCCCCATCCCGCTTCGTCACCTCTTTCCCGGTGAGCATGTTGCGCTTCGTCGAGCGGCGCTCCACCCGGATCGCACCGGTGTCATCGACCGCCGCGACGAGTGGGCCGCCGGAGAGCGGCGTGACGTCGACATCGACGATTGCCCCCGAGAGTTCACGCGTCGGCTCACCGGCCACCTCGGCAACCACCCGGATCCGGGCCCACCGATCGACCGCGGTCCGCAGCACCGCCCCCTCCGCATCGGGCCGTGCCCCACCGACCGGCAGCGTCCGGACATCGACCGCGACGTCGGCGTTGGGGATGTAGGTC
>JBAWVV010000408.1:0-3917 GCA_037147115.1 Planctomycetia bacterium
CGAGTGCCGGGGCGGTGATCCGCTCGGTGCGCTCGACGAGATCGTCCCGCTTGGCCAGCGCACGCATCCCGCCGGCCAGCGTGCCGGCGACCTGGTCGAATCCGATCCGCCCGAGCCGCATCACCGCCTCTTCCTCGGCACCTTCCTCGGCGATGACGATGATCGGGGCATCGAGGGAGAGCATCGAACCGGCCCAGGTGGCGTACTTGCCGGAGAGGGCGATGTTGAGGGCGCCGACGAGGTGCCCCCCCTCAAAATCGATGCCGTCGCGCACGTCGAGCAACTGCGCGCCGGCCTTCTCGAGCGCAAGCACATCGTCGAGCGGCAGCGATCGGAGTGTGTGCTTCATCGACACCTCAAGGCTCTCCCGCTCCTTCCGATTGAGGATCGCATCGTGAACGAAGTACTCGGGGGCTTCGGGCTGGTCGGCGGTGACGATCTGCTTGAAAGCTTCCCGGCTCATCGGCTGGAGGGCGTAGTTGAAGACTTTCTGCTCGCCGATTGTGGAGACGGTCTCCTTCGACAGGCTCTTGCCGCACATGCTGCCCGCCCCGTGGGCCGGGTAGACGAGCGTGGCGTCGGGAAGCTTGACGAGCTTGTTGGTGATGCTGTCGTAGAGCATGTCGGCGAGTTCGTCGGCGGTGACGCCAATGCTCGCGAGCAAGTCAGGCCGCCCCACGTCGCCGATGAACAGCGTGTCGCCGGTGAGCACCGCCAACGGCTCACGGTCGCCCTTCGCCAGGTCGAAGACGAGGATCGAGATCCCCTCCGGCGTGTGCCCCGGCGTCTCCATCACCTCGAGGCGGACATCACCGAACTCGACCCTGTCGCCCTCCTTCATGGCGATGTGGTCAAACTCCGCCTCGGCCCGGCGGCCGAGATGGATCGTGGCCCCGACCTTGTCGCGGAGCTCGATGTGACCGGCAATGAAGTCGGCATGGAAGTGCGTCAGGAAAACATGCTTGATCGTGAAGCCGCCCGCCGCTGCGTCGGCGAGATACTCGGCGATGTCGCGCTGCGGATCGACAACCGCGGCCGTCTTCGTCGTGTCGTCGGTGATCATGTAGGAGGCGTGCGAGAGGCAGGCGAGGTAGTACTGGTGGATCTTCATGGGAGTTGGGTTTCTTGGTTTCGGTGTCGGGGATGGGTAGGGGTATCAGCGCCCCTTGGCGGTGGCGAAGCCAGCTTTCTCGAGCTGTGGCGAGCCGCGATTGAGCGGCCAGGCCCCCCCCGGGAAAAGGGAGCACGGAGGGGAAACGCCGGACCGGCCCATCGGCCATCCCCTCACAGCGACGCGAGCAGTTCTTTCACCTTCGCCTCGATGAGGTCGCGGACGCCGCGAAACTCCTCCGGGGTCATGTCGCGCGGATCGGGGATCTTCCAGTCGACTCGCTGACTGGCGCGGACGAGCGGGCACTCGTCACCGCAGCCCATCGTGATCGCGACTTCGACCGGCTGGCCGTTGAAGGCGTCGAGGCCCTTGGATGTGTGCGTGGAAAGATCGTAGCCGAGCTCCTTCATCGCTTCGATCGCCTTCGGGTTGACCCGTCCGGAGGGGCGCGAGCCGGCGCTTGCCGCCTCGATGTCAGCGCCGCCGTGAATCCGGGCGAAGGCCTCGGCCATCTGGCTGCGGTTGGAGTTCTCGACACACACAAACAGGAGCTTTTTCATCGGGAGACCTTTTTGGCGGTCCAGAACAGCACACCGCTACACTTTCTTTGCGTCACGGTTTGCCGTCAACTTTCCTTCCATCCCCTGGACAGGAGTTTGCCATGGCTTCTCTGCAGGTATTCGATCGCCCCCTCTGCTGCTCCACCGGGATCTGCGGGCCCGAGGTCGATCCCGCGCTTGTCGCTCTGGCGGCCGATCTGGCGTGGTTGGCGCGCCAGGGTGTGGCCGTCGAGCGGATCAATCCTGCCCAGCAGCCCTTGGCCTTTGCCGCCAATCCGACGGTCCGTGAGGAGTTGCACGCCCACGGCAACGACTGCCTGCCGCTGGTGCTCGTCGATGGCGTGGTCGTGAGCCGGGGCCAACTGCCGGGACGTGTCCAGCTGGCGGCGTGGACGGGCGTCCCCGCCGAAGCCACGGTCGCTTTGCCAGTGATGTCGGAGAGCTGCTGCGGCGGCGAGACGAGCGGCCCAGCGGGCGGATGTTGCTGACCACCGGAGCGAAGGAATGCATCTCGTCGACCACCCCACCCGCCTTCTGTTGTTCACCGGCAAAGGGGGCGTCGGCAAGACATCGCTGGCCTGCGCGACCGCCGTGGCCCTCGCCGACCGGGGCCAGCGCGTCCTCCTGGTGAGCACCGATCCCGCCTCGAATCTCGGCCAGGTGTTCGGGTTTACGATCGGGGAATCGGAGCCGACGCCGGTGCCGGGAGTGCCCAGGCTCTCCGCCCTGAACATCAACCCCGAAGCTGCCGCGCGCGCCTATCGCGACCGGCTCGTCGGCCCTGTCCGGGGCGTGCTTCCCGCCGAAACCATCAAAGCCATGGAGGAGCAACTCTCCGGGGCCTGCACGACGGAGATCGCCGCCTTCGACGAGTTCACCGGCCTCCTCGAGCGTACGGGCACCGAGCAAGCCTTTGACCACGTCATCTTCGACACCGCCCCGACCGGCCACACGCTCCGCCTCCTCCAGCTCCCCACGGCTTGGACCAACTTCTTCGATTCGACGACATCGGGGGCTTCTTGTCTGGGCCCGCTCTCAGGCCTGGAAAAGCAGCGACACCAATACGCCGACGCGGTGGCGACGCTCGCCGACAAGGAAACGACGACGGTCGTCCTCGTGGCCCGCCCTCAAGCTGCCGCGCTCGAGGAGGCCGCCCGCACCTCCCATGAGCTCGGGCTCCTCGGGATCGGCAATCAACGGCTCATCATCAACAGCGTCATGCCTGGGGGAGAGAGCCCCGACCCAGTAGCGCGGGCCATCCGCGAACGGGAGCGAAAGGCGCTGGCGAACATCCCTGCCGCGATCGCTACCCTCCCCCGCGAGATCGTGCCGCTCAAGCCCTGCAATCTCGTCGGACTGCCGGCCATCCGGGCGATGCTCACGGAAAACCCAATCGATGTCGTCAGCGCCCCCTCCCTCCCCGCGGCGCACCCGCCGCGACGCCGGCCGTCCCTCAGGACGCTCGTCGACGGCGTCGAGAAGGATGGGCATGGGCTCGTGATGGTGCTCGGGAAGGGGGGCGTCGGGAAGACGACCATCGCTGCCGCCATCGCCGTGGAACTGGCCTCGCGGGGGCACCCGGTCCACCTCACCACGACCGACCCAGCCGCCCATCTCGCGATGACGGTGGAATCAGACATCCCCTCGCTGACTGTCAGCCGGATCGATCCCCACGATGAACGGGAACGCTACCGTCAGCATGTGATGGAGGCGCAAGGGGGCAGCCTCGACGACGCCGGCCGGGCGCTCCTCGCGGAGGATCTCCGCTCCCCCTGCACCGAGGAGATCGCTGTCTTTCAGGCATTTTCGCGCGTGATCCAGGAATCGCGACAGTCGTTCGTGGTCGTCGACACCGCCCCCACAGGGCACACGCTCCTCCTCATCGACGCCACAGGGGCCTATCACCGCGACGTCGTCCGGCACATGAATCCCGACCTCCACGTCGTCACGCCGATGATGCGCCTCCAGGATCCCGCTCAGACGAAGATGGTGATCGTGACACTCCCAGAGACGACTCCCGTCCTCGAGGCCGAGGCGCTCCAGGCCGATCTCCGCCGCGCCGGCATCGAACCTTGGGCCTGGGTCGTCAACGCATCGCTGGCGGCCGCCGGCCCCACCGATCCGCTCCTTGCCGCCAGGGCAGCAGCGGAAGAGCCGCACATCGATCGGGTGGAATCTGGGAATCCAAGGATGGCCGTCATCCCCTGGCTGACCGAGGAGCCGATCGGCAGCCGGCGGCTCCTCGA
>JBAWVV010000409.1:0-3910 GCA_037147115.1 Planctomycetia bacterium
GCAGCGACCGAGAAGCCTGCCGAGGGGAGTGGCGCGGCTCTGCCTAGGTCCCCGTTCCGTCAGGTGGCGTTCCAAGCTCCCGAAGCCCCCGCCGCTGATGCTCCGTCGCCCCAAGATCAAGCAGAAACCGACGAGGAGACCGCTCCCACAGCGGTCCAGCCGCCGGTGGCTCCGGCCGACACGCCCGCTGACGCGTCCCCGCCTGCCGACGGGGCGCCTGCCGCTGCTGACGAAGCATCGTTTGAACCCCTCGAGGCGGTCAGCGAAAGGATCCGCGAGCAACTCGCGGCCCAGCGGTCCAACGCCCGGATCGACAACATCTTCGATGCTGTCGCCCTCGATCTCTCGAGATATGCCGAGGAACTGGCGGTCTGGCGGGCCCGTGAAGAGGCCCAGGGGAAGAAGGCTCCGCTCCCGCCGGACGTGAGTGTCATCGCCCAAAAGCAGGGGCTTGAGGGGGGGCAGACGGGCCTCCAATCGGCCGAGGACGCCTTCGACGCCGGTGGGCTAGGGCGGAGCTTCGAGTTCATCCGTGACCAGAGCAGCCGGTTCGGCATGCGCCAGTTGAATTGGGTCGAGATGATCTACGGCCCGGGGGGGATGAACCATCGGGCAACGCGGTCGCGCGATATGGAGGGAACCCGCTATCTCTCCTGGCGGACCGCTGACCAGCCGGAATTTATCCCCAGCTTCGACACGGCCCGAGCAAATGTCGAGCGGGCCTGGAAGATCGTCGAGGGGCGAGGACTGGCCCGGAAGAAGGCCGAGGAGATCATGGCCAAGGGGGCGAAGGCCGAGTCGCTCGAGGTGGCCATCGCCGGCGATGAGTCGCTCCAGGTCTTCAAGGTCGGTCCGTTCTTCTGGCTGTCGCCGCAGGCCGCCGCGTCAGGGGTGCCCCAGATCAGCCAGCCGGCCGGTGTCGTCATGCCGGGGCACGAGTTCATGAACGCCGTCTTCTCCCTCGAGCCCAGCGGCACCGCCGTCGCCTTCAACGAGCCCAAGACGGTCTGCTACTGCATCCGCCTCATCGATGTCGAACCCGCGGCCGAGACCCTCAAGGAGCGGTTCGTCGAGACCCGTTCCGATCCCCGCACGACGATGGTCGCCGCCCAGGATGAAATCCGCCGCTCGTTTGGCGCCTGGTTTGAGGGGCTCGAAGCCCGGTCCAATCTCGAGTGGAAGCGGCAGCCACGCCGCTAGGCGTCGGCCTGGTCAGCCCCGGCGCGGCTTGAGGACAATCGTCGCCAGGGGGGGCAACGACAGCGACAGCGACTGTCCGAGCCCGTGGCAGGGCGTTGGCACGGCGGCGATGCTCCCCGCATTGCCGACATTGCTCCCTCCGTACCAGGAGGAGTCGCCATTGAAGACTTCATCGTAGATCCCCGCCGCCGGCACACCGACCCGGTAGCCGTGCCGGGGGATCGGGGTGAAGTTGCAGCAGACGACGAGGAAGTCGTTCGGATCGACCCCGCGGCGGAGGAAGACGAGGATGCTGTTGGCCCAGTCGTGGCAGTCGATCCACTCAAATCCCAGGCCGTCGAAGTCGAGTTGATGGAGGGACTTCTCGCGGTTCACCAGGGCATTCAGGTCGGCGACGCAGCGCTGGAGACCGGCGTGGCCCGGTTGCTCGAGGAGATGCCAGTGGAGGCTGCGGTCGAAGTCCCACTCCCGCCACTGGCCGAACTCGCTCCCCATGAAGAGCAACTTCTTGCCGGGGTGGCACCACATGTAGCCGTAGAGAAGACGGAGGTTGGCGAGCTTCTGCCAGGCATCCCCGGGCATCTGGTCGGCAAGCGCTCCTTTTCCGTGGACGACCTCGTCATGCGAGAAGGGGAGGACAAAGTTCTCGTGGAAGGCGTAGATCAGGCTGAAGGTCAGTTCGTCATGGTGGTATTTGCGGTGGACCGGATCGTGCCGCATGTAGCGGAGCGTGTCGTTCATCCAGCCCATGTTCCACTTCAGGCTGAAGCCGAGCCCGCCTTGCCAGGTGGGGCGTGACACGCCCGGCCATGAGGTCGACTCCTCGGCGATCGTCAGCACGCCCGGATGGTGATGGTGGACCTGAACGTTGAACTCCTTGAGGAACTCGACAGCGTCGAGGTTCTCCCTTCCGCCAAAGCGGTTGGGGAGCCATTCCCCTTCTTTCCGGCTGTAGTCGAGATAGAGCATCGAGGCCACGGCATCGACCCGGAGGCCGTCGATGTGGTAACGGTCGAGCCAGAACAGGGCGCTGGAGACGAGGTAGTTGCGGACCTCGTGGCGGCCGTAGTTGAAGATCATCGTCCCCCAGTCGGGATGCTCCCCCTGGCGCGGATCCTCGTGTTCGTAGAGGGCCGTGCCGTCGAAGCGCCGCAGACCGTGGCTGTCCTTGGGGAAGTGGGCCGGCACCCAGTCGACGATCACCCCGATCCCAGCGCGGTGGAAGGCGTCGACGAGCGACATCAGCGCCTGCGGCGGCCCGAATCGGCTCGTGGCGGCGAACATGCCGATCGTCTGGTAGCCCCAGCTCGCCGACAACGGGTGCTCGGTGGGGGGGAGCAACTCGACGTGCGTGAACCCCATCTCGACGCAGTAGGGGACGAGCTCGCGTTCGAGATCGGCGTACGTCGGCCAGCGGATCGGATCGTCTCCCGGCCGCCGCCAACTGCCGAGGTGGACCTCGTAGGCGTTGATCGGGGCGTCGAGGGCGTTGTGCGCCGCCCGCGTGGCCATCCAGTCGGCGTCGCGCCAGAGGTAGGTGTCGAGGTCGACGACACATGAGGCCGTCCGCGGCGGGAGCTCGGCTCCGAAGCCGTAGGGGTCAGAGCGCTCGGTAACGCCGTCAGCACCGGTCACGAGGTATTTGTAGATCGTGCCGGCGGTGGCCCCAGGGACAAACGTCTCCCAGATGCCAGCGGAGGGGAGACGGCGGAGGGGATGCCGCCGTCCGTCCCAGTCGTTGAAGTCGCCGACGACCGACACCGCGTCGGCGTTCGGCGCCCACACGGCGAAGCGTACGCCTGCCACCCCGGATTGCGTGAAGAGATGGGCACCGAGCTTCTGGTAGCTCTGCCAGTGCCGCCCCTCACCGAGGAGATGGAGGTCGTAGTCGGTGATCATGGAGGGCCGCCTGGGTGTCGGAGGAATCATGCGCTCCGCCGGGGCGCCCGTCCAAGCGGCGTGGTAGGTTTTGCGGTCGCTCTCGCCGCGCCGCGGTCCGCTATGCCGGATGTGCGGCCGGGGGGTGGCTGTCACGGAAAGGGCGGGCGATGGGATTTGATCGATTCGACCCGGTGGAGCGGCGGATCGACATCGGCGGCCGGCCGGTGTCGATTTGGCGTCCCCCTGACATGGAGTCGCTCATCGACCTGTCGGCCTTCGAGGCCGACGAGCGGATCCCCTACTGGGCCGACGTGTGGGAGTCGGCGATCGTCCTCGCCGAGGATCTGGCCGCCATGGACGGGGGTGGGAGAACGCTCCTCGAACTCGGCTGCGGCCTGGGGCTACCGGCGATCGTCGCCGCCCGGGCCGGCTTCACCGTCACCGCCACCGACTACGAGGAGACGGCCCTCGAGGGGGTGCGCTACAACGCCGAGCGCAATGCTGTCGCGGGGGTGCGGACGCGGGTCCTCGACTGGCGGAATCTCCCCGACGATCTCGGCACGTTCGATCTCGTCGTCGCCGCCGACGTCCTCTACGAGGCCCATCATCCGGCCGCCTTGGCGGCGACGATCGTCCGGACGCTCGCGCCGGCGGGCCTCGGGCTCGTCGCCGATCCCTGCCGGGCCAAGGCCGCCGGTTTCGCGCCGGCCGCGCGAGCCGCGGGGATGGCCGTGAGCAAGACGAGGGCCCGCCGGCCGCATGGCGCGACCGACGGGCCCAACGTCGAGATCCACAGGGTGGGTTGGCCCGCGTGAACTGACAAGGGCTC
>JBAWVV010000410.1:0-3888 GCA_037147115.1 Planctomycetia bacterium
CTCCAGACGAGATGGGTGTCGTACGGGAACTTGAATCCCTGGGCGATGAATTGCGCTGCTTCCAGCGCGCACTTGACAACGTTGAGATCAGGACGGCAATCGAATACCGTTAGGTCGGGGAACCGACCGTAGAAGTGTTCTTTAATCTGCGAAAACGTCGTCATCGCGGCACTCCGTGGTTTTCCTCACTCATCCGCACATGCCGCGACGACGCACGGCAAGGGCTCTCCGTAGGGGACGCCGACGGACAATCCCGAGGGTGTCAGTGGGCCGGCGTTCGTAAGGATGCCAGCCAGAGCGAAAGGAGCTCGTCCCGGCGGTGCTCCGGCAGCATCCCCTCAACAAACTCCCGGAACGCGCCGTTTCCCCCCGCCGTCTGGAGAACCGTCATCGCGTGGGCCGCCACATACGCCGGCGCGTTGGCCGGCGCGGCCGAATATCCAACGGCCTCGAGGAGCGGGATGTCGGGAACGTCGTCCCCCACGTAGGCACACTCGGATAGCGGAATGCCGTATTCGGCAGCCAGCCGGGTTGCCTCGGTCAGTTTGTCACCCACCCCCTGACAGAGACGGTCGATGCCCAGCTTGCGGCAACGTCGGGCCACGATCTCAGTCGACTCCCCCGTGATCACCACGACCGGAACCCCGGCGAGCCGACAGTACTTCACCCCCGCACTGTCGTAGGTGTGGAATCGCTTCAATTCGCCGGACGGGCTGTCGACGTTGTCGTAATACATGCTGCCATCGGTCCACACCCCGTCGATGTCGGTGAACACCAAGCGGATCGTCAGTTGGCCACCGTCGGCCCCCGCCACTCCCGGCCGCGGAAAGACGAACGCCATCACCGGCCCTCCGCGGGAGCGACTGCCGAAACATCCTCGGCCTGGATCAACTCGCCGGTGAGGAGTCGCCGCAGCGCACGGCCACCGACGACGAGCCCCCGCTGTGACCAGCGCAGCCCGCTGCCGGGCGAGAGCAGATGGAGATCCTCCTCGCGGACGATCCCCCCCTCCTCGATGTCCACCTTCGCGGCCACGGATCGCTCGAGCTTGAGCTTCGCGGCGGCAACGGCCGGCTCGATGAACAGCGATTCCTGCCCCATCGATCGCTCCATCAGGCGGATATCGCGCACCATGCGGGAAACACCGTCCGGCCCGAGCGATCCGGCCTGATCGGTGCCCTTCATCCGCCGGTCAAGCGTGACATGCTTCTCGATCACCCGGGCGCCGAGTGCCACCGCTGCGACCGGAGCCGAAATCCCGATCGTGTGATCGGAATATCCGATCTCGTACCTGGGAAACTCCTTCTGCAGATACCGGACCGTGAGCAGGTTCGTGTTGTCCGGGTGGGTCGGATACTCGCTCACGCAGTGGAGAATCGTGATTTGCTCGTGCCGCTTCGTGATCACCTCGAGGGCGGCGTCGAGGTCGGCACGATCGGCCATCCCGGTCGAAAGGATGATCGGGATCCGCGTGTCGGCGAGCGCCGCAAGGAGCGGGAGATTGGTGAGATCCCGACTGGCGACCTTGAGCTTGTCAGGGGTGAAGTGGTCGAGCATCGAGAGACAACCGATCGCACAGAGCGTCTCGACGAAATCGAAACCGAACAACTTCGCGTAGCGGTAGAGCTCGAAATGCTGCTCATCGGACAACTCCAACCGGGCACGGTGCTCGCCGTAGGTCGCCCCGAAGGAGTGAGGCGAGGCGTAGGGCCGCGCCATTTCGGAACGGCTCAACTCGTGGGCGAGATCGCGCTTGGTGAACTTCACCGCGTCGAGCCGCGGCAGATCGAGCCGGAAGTCATCCTCGACGACCGGCCTGGCCAGCATCTCGATGAGCAGTTTGGCAAGGTCGACCGATCCGTTGTGGTTTTGACCGACCTCACCGATGACGTAGGTGTGCATGGAGACTCTGGCAGGAAGCTGACCGGATGTCGTATCGGGCGGCCTCCATTATAGGGCGGGCCGGAACGCCGCAGCCCCCCTTCCGCCGGATTCCGCTCCCCCTACGCCTCGATGCCATCCGCCAATCGGAGCACCCCGGCGGCGAGAAGGCGGTCGACAATCGCGCGGCATTCGAGGATGTCGGCCCCGAGCATGTCAGCAATGGCGAGGAGGTCGTTCGTGCCGTCGCTGTAGGCGAGGATGTTCGATTGGAGCCGCACCGTGGCCGTCGACCCCTTCACGCTCGTGACGGGGTAGAGCCCGCGCGGCCCCAGCTGCGGCTCGCAGGGCTGCGTGGCGTTCGGGAGGCAGTTGCATTCGAGGGCCTCGATCATGGCCCGGTAGATGGCATAGCTGCCGGCCAGACCGACGGGCGTGACGAGCCGATCGTCGTCGAGGCTCGTGTGGTATTCCGGGTAGGTGCTGTGCTTCGAACGCATCACCGAGCAGACCGGCAGTCGCACCCCCGGTGAGCAATACTGCCGCTCGTCCGAGCCACGCTCGGTGAAGGGATAGATGATGGAGCCGGGGGCGAGACGACCGAGCACGTGCCGGGCGACCCGATCCGCCAGCGTATTCCCGTAGGGTGACTCGACCATCGAGACGGCCCGTTCATCGCCGACGCAGGTGAGGACGAACCCAGCCACCAGCCGGCTGCGGAGGTGTTCGAGATGCCGGGAGAGGTAGACGATCGAACCGATCGTCTCCGGCACGAAGACGAGCCGGTAGGTGAGCCTTCGCGTCGGGCGGGCCGCGAGCCACTGCCCGAGCGCCGTGGCGAGCACCGGCCCGGAAAGTTCGTTGTTGGCCATCGAGGGATGGCAGACATACGTCGAGAGGAGCACCTCGTCGGCGCTTTCGCCGGGAATCACCAGATCGGCGTAGTCGAGCCTGCCCGGCCCGAGCGTGCTGTCGATCCGCGCCCGGTATCGACCCGGTGGCAGGGCCGATCGCTGCCGATGCGTGAGGCAGAATCCCCACGATTCGCGGTAGTAGGAGGTGACAAACGGGATTGCGTCGGGCTGCTCGGGGAGCGAATGGAGATGGGGCTGGAGTTCTTCGAGATCGAGCTCGACGTCGACCGGCCGCGAGTATCCCATCACGTGGAGGGTGTGATCGCGGAGATCGGCGACCACCGTTCCGTCGGGCCCCAGGAGCGTCGCCGAGCGGATCGTCCATTCCGGCGGCACGACCCAGTCGAAGACCTTCGTGCCGCTCTCGATGGAGTGCCTCGTGAGCCCTGGCAACCGCTCGCCGAGGTAGTCGAGCGTCTGCCGCA
The DNA here is from genome assembly GCA_037147115.1 of Planctomycetia bacterium. Lineage (GTDB taxonomy): Bacteria > Planctomycetota > Planctomycetia > Pirellulales > UBA1268 > QWOP01. The sequence continues at coordinate 3,221 of JBAWVV010000410.1, forward strand.
CTCCCGGGCCGGTGAGGCTGCGGCAGACGGGAAAGAGATCACGGAGCCAGCGGTGCATGCGCTCGCCAGCAGCGAGACACTCGGGGGACCGGGCCCGGGCATCGAGGCTCATCGGGCCACCATCCGCGTGCCGTTGGCCAGGAAGCTCATGCTCATTTCCTGTTGCGTTCGATCGATACCCGCATCGACTCGACGAGCGCTGGATGCCGATCGATGATCGCGGCAATCTGCTCGATCGTGGTCGGGAACACCTCTCCCGCTCCGGACGCCACGGCCCGGACGACATCGAGATCGGCCTGCGTGTCGACGGTCAATCGCCAATTGGCGATGACCGACTCCAGTGGAACCGGGATGGAGGCGGTGCGGAACCGTTCCGGATGGGTGTAAACGTAGTTCGTCACATGCTCGAAGGCCGCCTCGTCCTCGGCCACGCGGGCGACCTCGCGGAGGGCGTCGCAGGTGACATACTCGGCGAACAATCCGCCGTGGGAGAGGATCGACCAGGTGCCATCGCTGAAGCGGTAAGCGACGTAATCGGCCCCCGACGAGCGGCCGACCTCGACGAGCGCCGCGATCGCTCCTGGCAACAGGAACGGATTGTCGGCGCAGACCCTCACGATCTTCGACCAGCCACGGAGCTCCGCCGCCTCGAGAAACCTCTCCAGGAC
>JBAWVV010000411.1:0-3883 GCA_037147115.1 Planctomycetia bacterium
ATGAGCGGCTCCCCTTCCGCGGCCTCCCGTCATGGTCACCGCCAACCCACTCCTGATCCCGGAATTGCGGGTCATGCTCGCCGAAGGGGATGCCGAAGGCCTGCGTGGCGTGGCCGAGGAGCTCCATCCGGCCAGCGTGGCGGAGTTTTCCGAGGGGCTCGAGGATCGGGAACTGTGGCAGCTGCTCGATGCCCTCCCGGTCGCCCATCAGGCCGACATCTTCCCCTATTACCCGCTCGCCCGGCAGGTTGATCTCGTCAAGGTGGCCGACCGCCAGCATCTCGGGACGCTCCTGGAGAAGATGGCCCCGGACAACCGTGTCGACCTCCTCAAGGAGCTCGATCCCGACCTCGTCGAGGAGATCCTCCCGCTGGTGGCGAAAGCGGAGCGGCACGACATCCGCATGCTCCTCTCCTGCCCGGAGAACTCGGCCGGGGCACTGATGACGACCGAGTATGCCTCGCTCCCCGCCGACATCACCGCCGGCGAGGCGGTGGCCCGGCTCCGTTCGCAGGCCCCCAACAGCGAGTCGATCTACTACATCTATGTTCTTGGAGTTGACCGCCTCCTCGTCGGCTTCATCTCGCTCCGCGACCTGATCCTCGCCCGCCCGAATGCCCTCGTCAGCGACCTCATGCAGGACGACCCGATCAGCGTCCGCATCGAGGAGCCGAGCGACGAAGTGGTCCAGAAGCTCGCACGCTACGACTTCCTTGCCATCCCCGTCGTCGACGACCACAACCGGCTCGTCGGCATCGTCACCCACGACGACGTCCTCGATGCCGTCCGCCAGGATGCCACCGACGAGGCCCAGCGGGCCGCGGCAATTGCCCCCCTCGGCGAGGGCTATCTCGAGGCGGCGCTGGTGTCGCTGACCTGGAAGCGGGGGGTGTGGCTGACGATCCTCTTCGGCACGGCAGCCGTGACGGCGATGGTGCTGGCGAAGTGGAAGCCGGCGCACGAATGGCTGATGTATTTCATCCCACTGGTCGTCGCCAGCGGCGGCAATTCTGGCAACCAAGCGGCTACTCTCGTGATCACGGCCCTGTCGACGGGCGACTGCAAGCTCGCCGACTGGAAGCGGATCCTCCGCCGCGAGTTCGCTGTCAGCCTGATGCTCGGCGTGCTTCTGGCCGTCCCTGGATTCCTCCTCGGCCTGGCCTACGCGCCTGATCCCCTCCAAGCGATGGTGATCCCGGCGACGGTCTTCTCCGTGGTGATGGTGGGATCGCTGGTGGGCTGCGTGCTTCCGCTCGTCTTTCGCTCGCTCGGACTCGACCCGGCCCTGATGAGCAATCCCTTCGTGTCGGCGATCGTCGACGTCGTGGGGATCTTGATCTACATGGCGGTGGCCACGGTCGTCCTCGCCTGACCGCCGCGGTTTACCCCAGCTTCCGATCGACGGCCTCGGCAACCCGCCGGCAGCGGGCCATCATCTTTTCAAACGCGGGAATGTCGAGCGTTTGCCCGCCGTCGCTGGCCGCCCGTTTCGGATCGGGATGAACCTCCACGATGAGGCCGTCGGCACCGGCTGCGATGCTCGCCGCCGCCATGCTCGTGACGAGATTCGCATGCCCCGTGCCATGGCTCGGATCGACCACCACCGGGAGGTGGGTGCGGGCTTGGAGCCAGGGGACGGTCGCCAGCGGGAGCGTGAAGCGGGTGTGGGATTCGAAGGTCCGGATCCCGCGCTCGCAGAGCATCACCCGCCTGTTGCCGCCATCGAGGATGTATTCCGCGGCGAGGAGCAATTCCTCGACCGTTGCCGACGGCCCGCGCTTGAGCAAGACCGCGACATCCGTCTTTCCGACCGCCTCGAGGAGGCGGTAGTTCTGCATGTTGCGGGCGCCAATCTGGAGGACGTCGGCATACTTGGCCACCAGCGCCACATCCTCCGATGCCACCACCTCCGTGACCACCGCCAGCCCCGTCTCGGCCCGGGCCTCTGCGAGGAGCTCGAGCCCCTGCTCCTTCAAGCCCTGGAAGCTGTAGGGGCTCGTCCGCGGCTTGAAGGCCCCGCCCCGCAGCCCGGTGGCGCCGGCTGCCTTAACGGCCTTCGCCGTGGCGACGATCTGCTCGCGGCTCTCCACCGAACAGGGGCCGGCGATGACGCCGACATGCCCCCCGCCGATGACAAGGGGCCCGGCCCTGACGATGGTCGGCTCGGGCTGGACCTCGCGGCTGGCCACCTTGTAGGGGGCGAGGATCGGCATCACCGCCGCAACGCCGGGGAGTGTTTCTAGGCCGGAGCCGACGATGTCGCGCTCGTCGCCGACGACGGCCACGACCGTCCGTTCGGTGCCGACGATCGTGTGCGGCTTGAGCTTCAATTCCTCGACGCGGGCGACGACCCGGTCGAGATCCTCGCGCGACGCCCCGGCCTGCATGACGATGATCATGGCGGTCTGCTATTCCTTCTCGGTTGTTGGGGCTTCCTGCCCCGGTGCCAGGGTGTCGCCGCGTTTGTCGACGGCGGCCCGGGTGGTGATCTCGATCCGCTCGCCGGCATCGGTCTTGCGGATCACGTAGACGAGCTTCCCGTCGGGGTTTGCCTTGGCGAGGATCCTGGAGAGGATCTCCGCCGCCGGCTTCTGCTTCTCGTCGAGGCCGAACGATTGGTTCTTCGTGATTCCCTCGAGCTGGAGATCGGGGCCGAGGATCTCGATCTCGACGCCGATCTCGTCGGCGATCATCTGGATCGATTTTTCGAGCGTATCTTTCGCGAACACCAGCGAGATCGGCTTGGCGAGCGCCCCCTGCGCCCCGGCCGCCGCCTGCCCGGGGCCGGATGCCGCTGCGAGCGGGGGGCCGCCGGCCCGCGGCGTCTGCTCGAGCGCGAGCTCCGCTGCCAGCGCGAGATTGTGGGGGGCGTGCTCGGGGAGCCACGCATTGACGATCACCCCGCGGCCGTCGGCGCCGGCATGGACATGATCGGCCACCACGCCGAGCATCCGCGGGAGCCGCATGACGAGCTTCCGGCCATAGGGATGGGGATCGAGGGCGTTGCAGTATTCCTCCGTCCTCTCGGCCATCGTCGCCACGTTCGCCGAGAGATGCTGCGCCAGTTGCCGCGGCGAGGTGCTGGCAGGGGGAACGGCATCGAGCTCGACGTAGCAATCGGGGCCGAAATGGAGGCTCAAGGCCGCGGCCCGGATCGAATCGCCGAAGAACCAAGCCAACGGCTCGACGAGCTTCGCCAGCGGGCCGGCGAGAACGGGGCGGCCGTCATGGAGGAGGTAATCGGGCGAACCGAAGAGCGTCAGGTGGCGGGAGGCGTCGAGCATGCCGACGAGCTCCTCGAGGTCGCGGGGGAGGCTCGCTTCGATCGTGTCGTCCCCGTCGGCGCCGGTCGTGTCGCCTGCGGCCACCTGCCGGTGCGCCTGCATCGTCTGGCGGACGACCTCCTCCGGGCCGAGAACGAGCACCCGCCCGTTGGCATCCGCGGGGAGCCAGAATGCCTGATCGCTGCCGAGGTGGAGCGTCTCGCCCTCGACTTCCTCGGGCGTCGTCGCCCCCCATGCCCGGCGGCGGGCGTCGCCATCGACAGCCACCGGAAGCGGATCGCTGCCGCGGACCATCACGCCGCCGATGACTTCGTCGGGGCCCCCCGCCTGCCAGCCGGCCTGGAGCTCGGCGATCCCTTCGGGGGGGCAGGCTGCCAGCCGGGAGAGTTTCTCGAGTGCTGCGGCGGCCCGCGGCCCGAGCGAGCGGATGAACCGCGCCCCTTCCGCGGTCGCCAAGCCCTCGGCCGGGCGGGCAAGGAGGACCAGCTGCGACCCCGGCGGAAGATACGCCAGCCGCGGCGGCTGGCCGGCGGGTTGTGGCCCTTCCCAGGGAACCTCGACGGCGTCACTGTCGACGAGCGTTGTGATCGAGACGGCCT
>JBAWVV010000412.1:0-3878 GCA_037147115.1 Planctomycetia bacterium
CGCCACCGGCCGGCGGCGAAGGGCCGATCTCGGAGGCCGCCGACGACGCCGTGCCGACGACCGTCAAGGAATACGCCTTCAAGCCGGCCGAGAAGCTGCCGCCGGTGAAGGGGACGAGTGCCTACAAGCCGCTCGAGAACGACACCGTTCGCTTCGCCCTCAACGTCTGGGCCGGCTGGGCCCCGATCATCCACGCCAACGAGGGCTTCAAGGCGGGGAAGGTGTGGCAGGCGCCGGGGGGGAAGCCGTTCAAGATCGAACTGGTGCTCATCGACAATCCGGTCACGATGCGCGACGCTTACGCCGCCGGCGAGGTCCACATCGGCTGGGCGACGCTCGACATGGTGCCGCTGTTCCTCGAGGGGCTCACTGACCGCACTGGCGCCCCCAAGGATTCGCGGGTCATGCCGCGCATCTACCAGCAGGTCGACTTCTCCAATGGCGGCGACGGGATCGTCGTCCGCGAGGGGATCCGCACCGTCCGCGATCTTGCCGGCAAGAAGCTCGTCCTCGCGCAGAACTCCCCGAGCCAGTTCTTCGCCCTCAACATGCTCGTCGCCGGCGGCCTTCAGCCGGGGGATGTCGACATGGTCTACACCGACGATGCCTTCCAGGCAGCGGCGGCCTTCAATTCCCAAAAGGAGATCGCCGGAGCCGTGTCGTGGGCGCCCGACATCTACAACCTCGCCAAGGCGAAGGGAAACCGGTTGCTGATCACGACGCAGACGGCCAACCGGCTGATCGCGGATGTGTGGTTTGCCCGGGCCGACTTCGCCCAGGACCACCCCGACAAGGTCGAAGCGATCGTCCGCGGCATCTTCGATTCGATGGACGTGCTGAAGACGGAAGAAGGGAAGGCCAAGGCCGCCGAGCTGATGGCGGCCGGCTACAACATTCCCGCCACCGACACCCTCGGGATGCTCGGCGACGCCCACTCGACGAACTGGGCCGAGAATTACCAGTTTTTCATCAATCGCAACAACCCGGCCAACTTTGAGCGGATTTGGAAGCAGTCGTATCACCTTTACCGCCGTATCGGGGCGATCACCAATCCGCCCGTTTCCTTCGATCAGGTCATGGATTTCTCGGTCATCCAGAAGCTCGGAGCGGAGCCGAAATATGCCGAGACCCGCGACGAATACACCAAGCCGTTGCCGCCGAAGCGGCTGGCTGACATCCGGGCCGAGAACGATGAGATCCTCACCAACACCGTCGTCATCCACTTCTTCCCCAACAGCTGGGATCTGAAGAAGCGGATCGTCCGCAAGATCGACGGGAAGGAGATCGAGGAGCCCTACGACGCCAGCGTCGATCTGGTCCTCGACGAGGTGGCGACGCTCGCCAAGCAGTTCGGCGCGGCGAGGATCGTCATCGAGGGGCACACCGACTCCTCGATGAAGGGGAAGATCCCTGCCGAGGTGGTCAAGGAGCTCTCTTACCGGCGTGCCAACGCCGTCAAGGAGTCGCTCGTGGAGAAGTACCAATTTGACGACGGTCGCTTCGCCGTCGACGGGGTCGGTTGGGATCGGCCCGTCGATCCCGATCAGCCCGACAACCACTCGCTCAACCGTCGCGTCGAGGTCAAGGTCTACTCCGCCGAGAAGGAGTGAGCGACGAGATGACCGAGCAGACGGAGAAGGGGGTGCCCGCAGCAGAAGCACCGTTGCCCCGCGGTGAAGACCGGGCTCGCCAGGGGCATCGGGCCGCGCCGCTCCGCGGCGAGCTCTCCACGGCTGCGGCCCTGTTCTGGGGATTCACCTGCGTGGCAGCGATGCTGGCGGTGTGGTTCGTGATCACGGCCGGCCCTGCGGGTGAGCCCGAGAAGCGGATGGTCAGTCCGACGACGCTGCCGAGCGTCGGCGAGACGATTCAGGCAGTCCCACGCGTCTTCGGCGAGCGCAAGCTCGTCGCCAACACGCTGGTGACGCTCAAGCGGGTCTGTCTCGGATTCGGTCTGTCGGCGGCAGTTGGGGTGCCACTGGGGATCCTCGCCGCCTGCTTCCCGGCGCTGCGGGCGTTTTTGGCGCCGGTCATGGTGTTTGGCCGTAACATCCCGGTCGCGGCCCTGATCCCGTTGACGTTCTTCTTCTTCGGGATCGGCGAGTTCCAAAAAGTCATGTTTCTCTTTATTGCGAGCGTTGCCTTCGTTCTCTCCGACACGACCGCCGCGGTCCTCGACGTGCCGCAGCGCTACGTCGACACGGCGCTGACGCTCGGCGCTTCGCGCTGGCAGATCATCACCAAGGTCCTTGGCCCCCTCGCCGCCCCCTCGATCTTCAATTCGCTGCGGCTCCTCTTCGGGCTCGCCTTCGGCTATGTGATGCTCGCGGAGTTGGTGAAGTTCGGCAGTGCTACAGGGGGCCTCGGCGACCTCATCAACATGTCGCAGCGGCGCGGCGAACGCGAGCCGATCATCCTCGTGCTCGTGATCATCCCGATGGTGGCCTGGGCGATCGATCGGGCGCTGTGGTGGCTGCAATCCGATCTCTTCCCCTACCGCTACGGCGGGGCCGGGTTGATTCCGCGCTTCTGTGGCTGGCTGCTCCACGGCCGGCGGACGGAGTTCCGGCCATGACCAGCGAGGGCAGCGAGACCAGTGAGGGCCGCGAGACCAGCGAGACAGCCCGCGACAAACGCCCCGACGCGCCGGGCTCCGGGCGGCCGGTTCCGGTCGATCCGCCGAGCGACGGCCGACCTGCGGCGGTCGAGTTCCGCGGCGTAACAAAGATCTACAACGCGGGGACTTCCCGTGAGGCGGTGGCAATCCGCGATGTCTCCTTCACGATCCCCGACCTGCCCGACAAGGGGGAGATCTCGACCTTCCTCGGCCCGTCGGGCTGCGGCAAGAGCACGGTCCTGCGGATGGTGGCGGGCCTCGAGCCGCAATTTCCCCCCACCCGCGGGAGCGTCCATGTCCTTGGCCGGGAGGTGGTGGGGCCCGGGGCCGACCGGGGGATGGTGTTCCAGGATTACACGAGCTTCGACAACCGCACCGTCCTTGGGAACGTCACCTTCGGCCTCGAGTGCCAGGGCGTGCCGAAGCGGACGCGCGATGCGGAGGGGCGGGAGTGGATCGAGCGCGTGGGGCTCGATCCGCGCCGCGATGCCGCCAAGTATCCCCACGAGCTTTCCGGCGGGATGCGCCAGCGGGTGGCGATCGCCCGGACGCTCGTCCTCCGGCCGCGGATCATCCTCATGGACGAGCCGTTCGGTGCCCTCGATCCCGCCACCCGCCTCGACATGCAGGATCTGCTCGTTCGGCTGTGGCGGGAGGTGGAGGCGACCGTGCTGTTCATCACGCATTCGGTGGAGGAGGCGGTCTATCTCGGCGACCGGGTGTTCGTGATGGCCACGACTCCGGGTAGGATCGCGGCCGAGATCCGCATGTCGGCCGCCGCCGCACCGGCCCGCGAGACGCAGATCGAGCCCTGGTTTCACGACCAGGTCAGCCGGCTCCAGGCCCAGCTCGAAGTCATCGAGGCCGCGGCGTCGCGGCCCGGGGAATAGTCGGGAAGTTCGGACGAAGGGACACTTTTCGACGTGGGGCGCATCGGAGCCTATCTGCAGACGGCGTTCACGAGCCGCTGGAACCTGTTGCTCGCGGGGGCCGGCGTCGCGGCGGCATTCATCTCGGGGTTTCCCGCGGTGATCCTCCCGCTCGTCGCGGCCGGCGAGCTCTACTATCTCGCGAGCATGGTCACCAACGACCGCTTCCGCGACGCCGTCGATGCCCAGGCCGCGAAGGCCCGCCGCGAGGCCACGGCGATCGGCACCCGCGAAGCCTACGAGCGCCTTCTCCGCTCCCTCTCGCCGCAGCTCCGGCAGCGATTCGAGCGGCTGCGGGAGCGTTGCCTTCATCTGGTCGACATGGCGGGCCG
>JBAWVV010000413.1:0-3871 GCA_037147115.1 Planctomycetia bacterium
GAGGAAGGTCAGGCCGTCAGGGCCCGGCGTCGTGTCCGGCCGGCGCTGGCAAGGGCCGGGGCGAGGACATGTTCGGTAACGAACTCGGTGTGCTTGGCAGTGAGGGATTCTTCCCAGGTCCGCGGGTAGGTCATCGCCCGCGCCCGCCGGTAGCGTCCCTCGAGATCATCGCTCGCCGCGGCGGCCCGCGCGAGGCCCTCCACGATCGCCGGCACCGATGGCGCCACCGGGATGACATTGCCGCACAGACCGCGGAGGTAGTCCTCGGTCTTCGTGCGGAAGGTGTTCGTCACCACCATCGCGCCGGAGCCAGCGCAGTCCATCGGAATGAGACTCGGATGGGGGGAGGCCATGAGCGTCAGACAGACGTCGAATTGCCCCACTGTCTGCTCGTACTCCCGCAGCGTCATCCGCGGCAGCGACGTCGAAAACACGCCGGGGAGAAGCTCGAGGAGGGCGTCGCCGAGGCCCATCCCGATGCACTCCCACTCGGCCGGATCGAAGATCCCCTGCTCGTAGGCGGTGATCAGCGACAGGGCGGCGAGATTGAACATGTTGCGATCGACGATCGGCCGCGAATAGAAGACGAGCTTCCGCTTCGGCTTGTTGGCGTTCATCGCCAGGAACGCCTCGCGCGACGCGAGGCTCGAGGAACAGGCGTTGTTGAAGAAGGTGCCGGGCACGCCGCGCGAGGCGAAGCCCCCGATGTCGGCCTGCCGGAAGGAGTCGGCCAGCGGCGCCGTCGAGAACAGCGCGGCATAGTCGAAGCCGTAGGTCTCGTCGGCGAGGGCAAACAGGGATCCACCGGGGAAGAAGTTCGTCTCGTAATCCTGCACGAGATAGAGGAACCGGCGACCGCCGAGGACGTCGCCGATCTTCTTGGCGAAGTGGGCCGAGTACCAGACTGTGGCCACGCAGACGTCGTCGGGCGAGACGTGGAGCGGGTGCTTCCGCTCGCCGATGTACTCGACCTCCACTTCGTCGAGGAGATCCTCCATGCCGGGGTAGTCCTGGAACTTCTTCCGGAACCGCTCCATGGAAAAATCGAAATTGTCAAACAACACCATTCGCACGTTCCAGCCCGTCGAGCGGAGGAAGCGAGCCACCTGGAAGACGCCGAAGAAGCCGGCCGACATCGACTTAAACTCAAACGCGGGCACGAGGACGTTGATCGTCCGCCGCCGATTCGGATCGATCTTCACCTCGGGCAGATCGTAGATCCGGTTGACGAGGAGGTGGAGCTGGTGGGCGTCGTAGATCCGGTGGCCGGGGTCGGCGTCGCCGGTCGTGGGCTGGGAGGCAATACGGCGCCCAAAGCGTTGGAGTTCCTTGCCGATCGAGACCCGCAGTGGCTTCTTCGGTTTGGGCATGGCGCGTCCGGGAGATGACGGGGGGAAGTGAGGCGTCCCCGGGGAACGGGGCGGCGGCGGCGGCCAGGGGATTTCCCACCGCAGCGCGCGGCATGGTGGCAGAGGAGGCTTGGTGCCGGAAGACCAATTTTCCCCCCACACCGCCTCCCCTGCCGCCGCACCGCTCCCGCCCCGGCGGGAGCCCGCGCTATTCGAAGAGCACGCAGTCGCCATAGCTCAAGAAGCGGTAGCGCTGGGCGATCGCCTCGGCATAGGCTCGCTTCACGAGCTCCCGCCCCGCGAACGTGCTCACGAGGACCATGAGTGTCGTCCGCGGCATGTGGAAGTTCGTCAGGAGGCAGTCGACGGCCCGGAAGGCGTGGCCGGGGCGGATGAAGAGCGATGTCGGCCCCGACCAGGGGGCAAGCGTGCCGGCCGCGGCGGCCGTCTCGAGCGTCCGCACCGCGGTCGTCCCCACGGCGACGACTCGGCCCCCGCGGGCCCGGGCCGCGGCGACGGCGGCCACCGTCTCCGGCGGGCAGTCGCACCATTCGCTGTGCATCGGGTGATCGTCGAGATTGTCGACGGCAATCGGCCGGAAGGTATCGATGCCGACATGGAGCGTCACCCGCGCCATCCCGATGCCGCGGTCGGCGAGCGCTGCCAAGAGCGCCGGGGTGAAGTGGAGCCCCGCGGTCGGTGCGGCCGCCGAACCGGCGAGCCTGGCAAACACCGTTTGGTAGCGCGGGAGGTCGTCGGCGCGGGCGTCGCCGCCGCGGATGTAGCCAGGGAGCGGCACGCGCCCCACCGCGCCGAGGAGTTGCTCGACGGTGCCGGCCTGATCGGGGCGGGCCAGCCAGGTGCCACCGGGGCCCCGACCGGTCATCTCGAGGGTGAACCGATCGGCTCCATCCGCATCGACCAGCACGATGCGCTCGCCGATTGCGACGCGCCCGCGGGTGTGGGCGAGGAGCCGCCAGACGCCGTCGGCCGGCGACTCGAGCCACAGCCCCTCCCACCGCCCTCCCGTCTGCTCCCGGCGCCCCTCGAGCCGGGCCGGCACGACGCGGGTGTCGTTGACGACAAGGAGATCATCGGGGCGGAGGATTTCGACAAGATCGCGGACGTGGCGATGGGCAAGCGCGCTGTCGGCGCGGCGGACGACGAGCATCCGCGCGGCGCTGCGGTCGGCGAGCGGCTCCTGGGCGATCAGCTCGCGCGGAAGGTTGTAGTCGTAGGCGTCGGCGTCGGGCATCGGGGCATGGTACGCCGGAAGGGGCGACCGGCGGAATGCCCCGGCCGCGAACCGTGGTACAACCGACTGTCCTGTCACCGGCCCGCTCTCCCGCCCTCGCTCCCGCCATGGCCTCCACGATCCACACGAGCGTCCTCCCCGCTGAATCGCTCTCGTTCCTCGACCTCAAGCCGGGAGACCGGGTCGTCGATGGCACGCTCGGCGGCGGCGGGCACACCCGGCTCCTCGCCGAGGCGGTCGGCCCCACCGGCCTGGTGATCGCCATCGACCGTGACCCCGGCGCCATCGCCCGCGGCGTCGATCTGCTCGCCGGGCTGCCGGTCCGGTTCGCACAGGCCAACTTCCGTGACATTCCCGAGGTCCTCGACGCGCTGTCGATCGACAAAGTCGACGCGGTGTTCCTCGACGTCGGGCTCTCGAGCGACCAACTCGCCGACGTCGATCGCGGGTTCTCCTTCGATGCCGACGGTCCGCTCGATCTGCGGTTTGATCCCACTGAGGGGGAGCCGGCCTGGCGGCTGGTCAACCGGCTGCGGCCGGAGAGCCTCGCCGATTTGATCTACGAATACGGTGAGGAGCGTCACAGCCGACGGATCGCGCGGCGGATCGCTGCCGTTCGGGAGAAGGAGCCGATCCGAACCGCGCGGCAGTTCGCCCGGATTGTCACCTCGGCGATCCCCCGCCAATACCCACCGGCCCGGATCCATCCGGCCACACGCACCTTCCAGGCGCTGCGGATCGCGGTCAACGAGGAGTTGAAGAGTCTGCAGATTGCGCTGGAGCGCACGCCCACCCGGCTCGCCTCCGGCGGGCGGATGGTGGTGATCTCGTTCCATTCGCTTGAAGACCGGCTCGTGAAGCAGGCCTTTCGGAATTCCCAAACATGGGAGTGTCTCACACGCTCCATCGTCGAGGCCTCCGCAGAGGAGGTGGCCCACAATTCGCGCAGCCGATCGGCACGCCTCCGGGCCGCCCGGCGCCTCCCCGATTCGCTCGACGGCCCCGGCACGGCCTGAAAACAGCCTCTCGGCGAAGCCTCTCTTACAGGGACAATTGCCCCCGGATCGGCGCGGATTCTCCCCTTTCGCCGCAGCGACGGTATGGGCAGAATCCCCTCCCCTGGCCGGCGGTGGAAAATGCCCCTCGTTCCCCGGCTGCCCATCGGCGGCGATCCCCCGATCTGCGCTGCAGGGAGATTCGATCGCCCCGGAGGCGGACGCATGGACCACACCCACGACGCCGAGAGCGACGCCGATCTCGACGCACG
>JBAWVV010000414.1:0-3867 GCA_037147115.1 Planctomycetia bacterium
CCGGCTGATGCGATGTCGCACCGAGCCGATCCCCCTCCAGCTGCCGACCCCCCTGCATGATCGAGAACGCCCCGCTCCGCTCGCTCACCCACAAGGGGCTCACCATCCAGGGCTATTCCCGGGCGGCCGTCCAGAGTTATTGGCGGATCCCCGAACTGAAGCTCGGATTCGATCTCGGCGCCCAGCCCTGGGCGTTTATGGCGACCGGGACATGGTTCCTCTCCCACACCCATCTCGACCACATCGCCGCCCTCCCGGTCTACGTGGCGCGGCGGCGGATGATGAAGATGGAGCCGCCGACGATCTACGTCCCCGAGGCCTCGATCGAGCCGATCGAAAAGCTCCTCAAGGCGGTGTCGCGGCTCGATCGCGGGCGGCTCCCCTGCACGCTCCTCCCCGCCCGTCCTGGAGAGGAGATCGAACTGTCGCGCGAGCATGTCGTGACTGTCTCGGAGACGACACACACCCTGCCGAGTGTCGGGTTCGTCGTCTGGGAGCGGCGGCGGAAGCTCAAGCAGGAGTACCACGGGCTCCCCGGGGAGCGGATCCGAGATCTGCGGCTCTCCGGCACCGACGTGACGCACGAGGTCCGCACGCCACTGGTGGCCTACCTCGGCGACAGTTCCCCCGAGGGGCTCGACCGCTGCCCGGCGATGTTCGAGGCGATGGTCCTGATCACGGAGCTGACGTTCGTGGCCCACAATCACCGCAAGGACCGGATCCACAAGTTCGGGCACATGCACCTCGACGACTTCCTCGCCCGCCGTGACCGGTTCCGCAACGAGGTGGTTATCGCCAGCCACTTCTCCACCCGGTACACCGACGAGCGAATCCTGCGGATTCTTGCCAAGCGGCTTCCCGACATGCTCGGTGGCCGCCTCCAGGTGTGGCTCTGAAGGGGCTGTGGAAGAAGCGATTTATGACCCTATCCTGCGGTGGAGCGCTTGATCCACCGCCTGCTGACCGACGCTGATCAACCCCGTTGCCCCGGTGCCATCATGCCAGTCGCCGCGGTGTCGCCTCGGGCCGCTTATGTCCATGTCCCGTTCTGCCGGCACCGCTGTGGCTACTGCGACTTCGCCGTCGTCGCCGGGCGGGATGATCTCGTCGATCGCTACCTCGGGGCGCTGCGGCGGGAACTCGACCGTCTCCCCGCCCCGCTCGACCTCGACACGCTCTACGTCGGCGGTGGCACCCCGTCGCACCTCGGCGCGGAAGGTCTCCGGCGGTTGTGGGGGGCTTTCGCGGGCCGGTTGGTGCCCGTGGCCGGCGCCGAAGTAAGCATCGAGGCCAATCCGGCCGACGTCGATCAGGAGCTCGTGGCGGCGGTCGTGGAATGCGGTGTGAATCGGGTCAGCCTCGGGGCCCAGTCGCTTTCCGCGGTCACCCTCGCCGCCCTCGATCGCGATCACTCCCCCGACCAGGTCCGCCGCGCGGTCGATCTCCTCCGCGGTGCCGGCCTGGCCGTAAACCTCGACGTGATGACGGCGGCTCCGGGCCAGACGCTCGCCGCCGTCGGACGCGATCTCGACGATTTCCTCGCCCTCGCGCCCCAGCATCTGTCGGTCTACTGCCTGACCTGGGAGCGGGGAACGCGCTTCATCGGGCTGCTCAACCGGGGGAAGCTTGAGCGTACCGAAGAAGACCTCGAGCGGCGGATGTTCGAGGGGGCGATCGATCGGCTCGAGGCCGGGGGATTCGAACACTACGAAGTCTCAAACTTTGCTCTGCGGGGGCACCGTTGCCGACACAACGAGGGCTATTGGGATTGCCGCCCCTGGGAGGCCTTTGGCCCGGGGGCCGCCCGGTTCGACGGCCGAACGAGGATCACCAACCACCGCAGCCCGTTCACCTGGATGCGAAGGATTGACGCCGGGCTCGATCCCGCCGCTGACTACGACCGGATGACGGCGGAGGGGGCAGCCCGGGAGCGGATCGTCGTGGGCCTGCGGCGGCGCGATGGGATCGTCCGCGGGGCATTCCGCGCGGCCAGCGGGTTCGAAATCGACGAGCTTGTGGGGGGCGAACTGCGGGAATGGGTAGGCGAAGGGTGGGCCGTTGATGACGGCCTCCGGGTTGGGCTCACACGCTCCGGCCTCCTCCTCTCCGACAGCCTCTGGGAAGGGGTCCTCGGTGGCGGCCGCGAAGGGGGGGGGAAGGGATGAATCGGCCACTTTCCGCGGCCGGCGGAGGTCGCTTGCCCGGGAAGGCGGGCATTGGTATCCTCCGGGACTTCCGTTGAGAGGGTTCGCGCCTGCACAAACACGAGGCTGCGGTCCCCGACGAATCGCAGACACAGAGGACATCGGGATCAATGAAGACGTTCATGGCGAAGCAGGGTGACTTCGAGCAGCGCTGGTGGCTGGTCGACGCGACCGACAAGCGGGTGGGCCGGTTAGCCAGCGAGGTCGCGATGATCCTCATGGGGAAGCATCGCCCCATCTACACACCGCATGTCGATACCGGCGATTTCGTCGTCGTGGTGAACGCCGATAAGGTGCAGTTCAGCGGCAAGAAGTGGCAGCAGAAACTCTACCGCTGGTACACCGGCTACCAGGGCCTCAAGTCGGAGACCGCGGCGCAGCGTCTGGAACGCCGGCCGGAGTTGATCCTTGAGGAGGCGGTCCGCCGCATGCTCCCGAAAAACCGTCTGGGTCGGCACATGCACGACAAACTGAAGGTCTATGCCGGGGCGGAGCACCCGCATCAGGCGCAGATGCCTCAGGCGCTCGAACTGGCGGCTAGCTGAAGCATTCGCCCGTCCCTCCTTCTCTTTAACTTCCCACACTGACCCCGGGTCCGGACGCTGAATCCGGATCCTGACACGAGGAATGAATCGATGGCCGAGCAGGGAATCAGAAGTGTGCGCAGCAATGGTGACGTGCTCGCCACCGGGCGCCGCAAGACAGCGGTGGCCCGGGTCCGGCTGCGTCCGGGCACCGGGACAATCAAGGTCAATGGCCGGGAAATCGGTGCTTATTTCCCGTCGATTAAGGACCGTGTCCTCGTTTCCGGGGCCCTCGAGGCTGTCGGCCGGCAGTCGGCCGTGAACATCGACATCAGGGTCGACGGTGGCGGGCCGAGCGGTCAGGCTGGTGCCTGCCGGCTGGGGATCGCCCGGGCCCTGAAGTCCTTTGACGGCGAGCTCGCCGAGCCGCTCCGCCAGGGGGGGCTCCTGACTCGCGACGGTCGCATGAAGGAGCGGAAGAAGTACGGTCTGCGTGGCGCCCGCCGGGGAACGCAGTTCTCCAAGCGTTGACACGGACCTGTCCGATCCGTCGGACCCGTCAGATCAGCGACCTTCCGAAGCGAATCACGAAAACCCCAGGGGAGCCTCCCCTGGGGTTTTTTTTGGCCCCCCGACCGGCATCACCTCCCCGACCGGCAATCCTTCGGCATTCCCTGTCGATTTCCCTCCCCGGAATCCGAAGGCATACTGGAGGGGGAGGGGAGAAGGCAGCTTCCGCGGCTGTCAGGCGTCGTCCTCTCGATTCTCCTCGCCCCGGTTCCATCCCGGTATCAAAGGGTTTTGACATGGCCCGCTCGCTGACCGCTTTCTTCGGCCTCATCACGCTTTCGTTGGCTGCCGTGGCGGCGCAGGCCCGCGACGCCGCAGCGCCGAGGCAACCCACCGGCCGCCCCGCCGTTGAGGTGCACGATGTGCTCGACGCCGAGACCGCTGGCCTCGTGACGGTGAAGTTCATCCCCAACGACTCGCGCTCCGCGCAGGTCCTCGTCACCAACAAATCGAACAAGCCGTTAACACTCAAGATGCCGGCGGCCTACGCCGGCGTGCCCGTCCTCGGCCAAATGGGTGGCATGGGGGGCATGGGTGGAGGCATGGGTGGCATGGGCGGTGGCATGGGA
>JBAWVV010000415.1:0-3852 GCA_037147115.1 Planctomycetia bacterium
CCCATGCCCGATCCGGCCGATCCCCCCCGCCCCGTAGCCCCTTGGGCACCACCGGCCCCGCTCCCGCTGGCAGAGCAGGTCGACCGGCTCCGCGGCGGCGGCCATCCGACGGCGGCCGACGTCGAGGCGCTCGTCACCGCAGTGCTCGCGGGAGATATCGACCTCGACGCCTTCGGGGAGTGGCTCGTGGTCCTCGCCGACGCCGGGGAGACGACCGCCGAAATCGCCGGCGTCGCCGCGGCCCTGCGCCGCCGGATGGTGCGTGTGCCGCATGCCCTGCCGGTCGTCGCCGACACCTGCGGCACCGGTGGCGACGGGTCGGGGTCGTTCAACATCTCCACCGCCGCGGCAATCGTCGTCGCGGGGGCCGGCCTGCCGGTGGCCAAGCATGGCAACCGGGCCGTCTCGAGCCGCACCGGCTCGGCCGACGTCCTCGAGCGGCTCGGGGTCCGCGTCGATGGATCCCCGTCCCTCGCGGCCGCCTGCCTCGCCGACCTCGGCCTCGCCTTCTGCCTTGCCCCCACCCACCATCCGGCCATGGCCCGCGTTGGCCCGCTGCGCCGGGCCCTCGGCCGGCCGACGGTCTTCAATCTCGTCGGCCCGCTGTGCAATCCGGCTGGGGCGACCATCCAGGTGATCGGGGTCGGCCGGTCCGCCGTCCGTCACGCCATGGCGGAAGCAGCCGTCCTCGGCGGAGCCAGGCGTGTGCTCATCGTCTCCAGCCCGCTGGCGATCGACGCGCCGCATGCCCCCCTCACCGGTTCAGCGACGCTCGACGAAGTCAGCCTCTTCGGGATCACCGAGGTCATCGACATCGGGCCCGAAGGCACGCGCGAGCAACGGTGGAGCCCCGAGGATTTCGGCTTGGCCACGAGGCCGGTCGCCGAGCTTGCCCGGCTCGAGGTGAACGGGCCCGACGAGAGTGCCGCCGCGATCCACGCCGTGCTCGCCGGGGAGTCGGGGCCGCGCCGGGATGTCGTTGTGCTAAATGCCGCGGCAACCCTCTGGGCCGCCGGTCTGGCCGCGTCGCTCCCCGCCGCCCGGGCCCTTGCCGAGCGCGCCATTGACGATGGCTCCGCCGCTGCGAAACTCGCCGCGCTCGTCGTGCGGTCAAACCACCCAAACGCCATCTGACTCGATGACCAAGCGAGAAAGCCCTGCTCGATGCACGACAAGCACGCTCATGATCATTCGTCGCATTCCCACGCCCAGCCGAGTGCGGGCACCGATCTCCACGCCGGCCACACATCAGCCACCCCGCCGCCATCGCCGGCCGGAGCGGAG
Source organism: Planctomycetia bacterium (assembly GCA_037147115.1). Taxonomy (GTDB): domain Bacteria; phylum Planctomycetota; class Planctomycetia; order Pirellulales; family UBA1268; genus QWOP01. Next base: position 1,285 of record JBAWVV010000415.1, read on the forward strand.
CCGTCTTGCTGCGGAGATGACAAGCCCTCCGCCCCGCCCCACGCTGCGGCGCCGGGCAGCCTCGATGTGATCCAGGAAACATCCGGTGCAGCGTCGCCCGAAGGCTCCTGCTGCGGAGGCTCTCTCAGCCAACCATCGATCGCGTTGCCATCGGCAGCGACCGTCAAGCCGTGCTGCGCGAAAGCGGATATCGGTGAGCTCGGTTGGACCTGCCCGATGCACCCGCAGGTGATGAGGGCCCGGCCTGGCGAGTGTCCGATCTGCGGGATGCCGCTGGAGCCGATCGGGCAGGATGCCGGTGACGTCGCTGCGGCAGCGAACGAACGACGACGCTTGTGGATCTGCGGAGTGTTGGCGGCGATCCTGATGGCCGTCGCGATGATCGGCATGGCCGGCCACGGCCACAACGCCGATCATGGCGGTGAGGGTTTCCTCGCCCGGCTGGTCGCGCTCGCCGGGGGCACTTGGGGCAACTGGCTGCAGTTGCTCCTCGCCACGCCGATCCTCTTCTGGGGCGGAAGGCAGATCCTCACCAGCGGGCTCGCCGGTCTTCGTCGCGGTCAGCCGACGATGTTCTCCCTGATCTCGCTTGGCGTCCTCGTGGCCTTTGCGGTGAGCGTCGTGGCAACGGTTCTCCCAGGGATCTTTCCCGCCGCCTTCCGTCGGCCGGACGGGAGCGTGGCGGTGTTCTTCGAGTCGGTGGGGATGATCATCTTCCTTGTCCTCCTCGGCCAGCTCCTCGAGACCCGCGCCCGGCGCGGCACGACCGCCGCGATCCGGGCCCTTCTCGACCTCACGCCGCCGACCGCCGAACGCGATCCTGGCGGCGCGATCGTGGCGCTGGCGGCCGTCCAAAAAGGGGATCGGCTCCGGGTCCGCCCCGGCAGCCGCATCCCCACCGATGCCCGGATCGTGTCGGGAGAGACAACCTGCGATGAATCGCTGCTAACGGGCGAGCCGCTGCCGGTGGCCCGCGGACCCGGCGACCGCGTTCTCGGCGGCGCGATCAACGGCCCGGCCGTCCTTGTCATCGAGGCGATCGCCGACCCGCACGACGCCCTCGTGGCCCGGATTGCCAGGCTCGTCCGCGATGCCCACGCCAAGCGGGCGCCGATCGAGCAGCTCGCCGACCGGATCTCGGCGGCGTTCGTGCCGGCGGTCCTCCTCGTCGCCCTCCTCGCCTTCGCCGGCTGGGCGATGTTCGGGCCGCAGCCACGCTTCGCCCTCGGTCTCCTCTCGGCCGTCAGTGTCCTCGTGATCGCCTGCCCCTGCGCGCTCGGCCTGGCCACGCCGCTGTCGATGACGGTGGCGATCGGCCGCGGCGCCTCGGCCGGGATCCTCGTCCGCAGTGCCGACTCCATGGAGCGGCTCTCCCGCGTGCGGACGGTGGTCCTCGACAAGACCGGCACGCTGACCCTCGGCAAGCCGCGGATCACCGCGGCGGTCGCCATTGCCGACGGCCGCATCGACGAGGCCGACTCCCCGGAAGCGCTCGGAAGCGCCGCCGGGAACAACGCCCCGGCGCACCCGGCCCTCCACCAGCTCCTCCTTCATGCAGCGAGCCTCGAGGCAGGCAGCGAGCATCCCCTCGCCCGCGCCTTTGCCGAAGCCGCGGCGGGCCTGTCGCTCCCTTCGGCCAGCGACGTCCGGGCCGTCGTCGGGCGCGGAATCAGCGGCCGGGTTTCCGGGAGCGAGACGCTCCTCGGGAGCGAGCGGTTTCTCGTCGAGCGTGGCATCGATCCGGCCGTGGCGCTTGCCAGTGTGCCCGCGGCCGCCGCGGCGCTCGAGCGGGCCCGTGAGGCGGGGGCGACGATCATCGCCGTCGCGGTCGAGGGTCGGTTGGCTGGGTTCTTTGCCGTCAGTGATCCCCCCCGCCCCGAGGCAGCGGCGGTGATCGCCGGCCTGCGGCGCGAGGGGATTGCCGTCGAGATGCTCTCCGGCGACACCCCGCAGGCGGCCCGGCATGTGGCAAAGCTTGTCGGCATCGAACGGGCCGAGGGGGGGCTTTCGCCCGAGGCCAAGGCGAAACGGGTGATGCGGCTCCGCGATGATCTGCGGGGCGCGGGAAGCGTGGCCTTCATCGGCGACGGCGTGAATGACGCCCCGGCGCTCGCTTCAGCCGACGTCGGCGTGGCGATGGGGAGCGGGGCCGATGTCGCGATGGAGACAGCCGACCTCACGCTCCTCTCCGGCGGGCTCGCCGCGGTGCCGCGCGCGATCACGCTGGCGCGGGAAACGATGCGGAACGTCCGCCAGAATCTCCTCCTCGCCTTCATCTACAACATCCTCGCGATCCCGGTGGCGGCCGGCGTCCTCTATCCGCTCCTCGGGCATGTGACCAGCCCGATGCTCGCGGCAGCGGCGATGAGCCTCTCCTCGCTCTCCGTGATCGCCAACGCCCTGCGGCTGCGCTCGATCGATCTCTCCGGCAGCGTGCCGGCCGACGGAGCGGCCGCGTAACTGCGTCACGTCAGCACCTTCCTCACCGTCTCGATCGGGAGGAAGAGATGCCGCGGTGAGTCGAGCAGCGGCGTGAACCCGTACTTCCGGTAGAAGGCCACCGCGGCG
>JBAWVV010000416.1:0-3845 GCA_037147115.1 Planctomycetia bacterium
GGCTCAGGCGACGAGCTTGACTTCGGGCACCTCGCCGGTGATCCCGATCACGAACTCCTCGAAGATCTTCATGTCGAGGGCGGAGGCGGTCTCCGCCTCGGGGTGGAACTGCGTGCCGATCGCCACCCAACCCTCGACCTGGCTCTCGATCGCCTCGATGACGCCGTCCGGCGCGCGGGCGGCGATCCGGAAGCTCATGGCGAGATCATCGATCGCCATGTGGTGCATGCTGTTGACGCGGATCTCGCCGTCGCCGTAGACGCGTTCCATGACGCTCCCCGCCTCGACGAGGAGGGCGTGGCGGTGGGAAGCGTCGCCGGGATCCTTGTGGGGGATCGCCTTGGGGAGATCTTCGGGAATGTGGAGGAAGAGAGTCCCCCCCTCGGTGATGTTGAGGAGCTGCATCCCAGCACCGATCGCGAGGACCGGCATGTGGCGGCGGCAGATGTGCTTGGCGAGCATCCGGTCGAAGTCCTCGCGCCGGGTGTCCATGGGGCGGACGGCGGGGTGAGGCATCCAGCCGTCGCGCCGCGGGTCGAGGTCGGCGCCGCCGACCATCACGACGCCGTCGAGGAGGTCGAGGAGCCGGACGACGTCATCTTCGTCGGCGAGAGGGGGCATGATGACGGGAATCCCACCGGCGGCGGTGATCCCGTCGAAGTAGCCCGCGGCCACGAAGGAGAGCGCGGCATGCTCCTTGCGGGATGCACGGTAGTCGGTGTTGATGCCGATGAGGGGCTTGGCTGCCATGGAGTGTCTCCGGAAGACCGTCGGATCGTCGACCCTTTGCTCCGGCCGAACGCGGGGTGGTCGTACGTCGACCCCCGGATTCCCTGCATGAATCTTCCACCCTCCGCAGCGCCCCGATCGACAGACTTGTTCGACGTTCGAAACGACCCTTCCGGGCCGCTCCACCCCACGCTTTGTACAGCGTCATCCCTAACGCCGATGCCTTCGACCGAAGGAGCCCCTGCGGCGGACGGAAGCCATCCGGGCTTCCGGGCCGGTCGCCCCCCAACAGGGGAAACCGGGCCTATTCCGTCGTTCGAGCCGTTGCCAGCACCACAGACCCCGTCATGGGCGTCCGTTGCTCTGGCGGCGAGGAACGTATCGCGTCGACTTTCCGGTCAGCAAGCAACACGACGATTTTGTGGTCGTTTGGCCCTGTCTAACCCACATCCGGTGCTAGCACCCGGGCTGCTAGCGGTCGGTCTCAGGCCGCGATCCACACGGCGCCTGAGAAGCTGCGCAACCACGTCAGCTGCCGCTTGGCCAGCTGCCGGGTGCGCGCTTGAGTGAGCCGGATCGCGTCGGAAAGCGAGAGCGTACCGGCGAGGACGCCGAGGGCCTCGGTGTAGCCCGCGGCCTGGGAGGCGGTCGGTCCGATCCCCCCCGGCCCCTCCTCGGCCCGCCGCGTCTCGTCGACGAGGCCCGCGGCGAACATCTGCTCCACCCGCCGGTCGATGCGCTCACGGAGGAGCCCCCTGGGGAGGTCGACGATCATCATCTGCCGCCCGAAAACGGGATGGGGCGCCGGGGCGAATGCGGCCGACAGGGGCCCTCCGCAGGCCGCTACTTCGAGGGCCCGGACGATCCGCCTGGCGTCGTGGGGATGGATGCGCCGGGCTGCCTCGGGATCGACCCCGGCCAGGCGGTGGTGGAGCGCGGCCGGGCCGATCGCGTCGACCTCGGCCCGGAGGCGTTCACGGACCTCCGGCACCTCCCCCGACACGTCGGCGAGGCCGTCCCGCAGGGCCCGCAGGTAGAGGGGCGTACCCCCGACGAACAGGATCCGCCGGCCGCGCGACCGGATGCCGGCGATCGCCGTGGTCACCTCGGCGAGCCAGCGGGCGATGTTGTACGCCTCGGAAGGGGGGACGACGTCGACGAGGTGGTGCGGCACCTGCCCCCGTTCAGCCGGCCCAGGCTTGGCGGTGCCGATGTCGAGCCCGCGGTAGACCGCCATCGAGTCGACGCTGACGATCTCCGCCCCCATTCGCTCGGCCATCCGGATCCCCAGGGAGGTTTTCCCGGCCGCCGTGGGGCCGGCGAGGAACCAGCAATCGTCGTCGAGTTCCGGCCGGGGCGCGGCTGCAGGGCGTGCTACAGTTGAGGGTGAGCCTTCCCCGATTCCGGGGCCGGTGCCATCACCAGGAATGTCGGGAGTCATATGCGTCGACCGGGGGAGATCTTCGAGGAGCTCGAGCGGATGATCGTATCCCGCCGCGGAGAATCGATCGACCGCTCTTACACCGCCAAGCTCCTTCAGGCCGGTGCCAACAAGATCGGCGGGAAGGTGGTTGAGGAGGCGGGGGAACTGGCGATGGCGGGGGTTTCGGAGTCGGACGAGCGCGTCGTGTCGGAATGCGCCGACCTCCTCTACCACACCCTCGTGCTCCTCGCCTGCCGTGGGCTTCCGCTCGCCGCAGTCGGCGGCGAGCTCGACCGCCGCTTCGGCACCTCGGGCCTCGACGAGAAGGCCTCCCGGGGAACCAGGGCCGCGCTGGAGGTGACTCATGAGTGATCCTGCCCGTTCCGAGCGACTTCTTCGGCTCGGCCTCCCGAGCAAGGGGCGGCTGGCAGAGATCTCCGCGAGCCTCCTCGCCGAGGCGGGGCTCAACTTCCGGCGCACGGAGCGGAGTCTCTTCGCCCGCTGCCGCGACATGCCGGTGGAGGTGATCTTCCTCCGCACCGACGACATCCCCGTCCTCGCCGCTGAGGGGGCGATCGACCTCGGTGTGACCGGCGCCGACCTCGTCGCCGAGAGCGGCGCTGATCTCGTCCACCGCCTCGATCTCGGCATCGGGTCGTGCCGGCTCGCGCTGTGCGTCGCCGACGACTCGCCGATTGCCGCCGCCGCCGATCTCCACGGGAAGCGGATCGCCACGAGCTTCCCGCGGATCACGCGGGCTTGGCTCGCCGAGCGCGGCGCCGAGGCGCACTTCGTACCCCTCTCGGGGAGCGTCGAGGTGATGATCCAGCTCGGCGTTGCCGACGCCATCGTCGACCTCGTCGAGACCGGCAGCACGCTCGCGGCCAACCGGCTCCGGGTGATCACCGAGATCGGTCGCTACGAGACGGTGCTCGTGCAAAACCGTTCCTTCCACGATTCCGCCACGGCTGACCGGATCGTGCGCCGGCTCGAGGGGATCGTGATCGCCCGCACCTACTCGCTCCTCGAGTACAACATCCCGCGCCACCAGTTGGCGGCAGCGGAGTCGATCACCCCCGGCTTCAATTCGCCGACAGTCAGTGCGCTCGAGGATCCGGGCTGGTGCGCGGTGCGGGCGATGGTCCGCCGCGGTGAGGTCCATGCGATTATGGAGCGCCTCGAGGTGATCGGCGCTTCGGCGATCATCGAGACCCGGATCGCCAACTGCCGGCTGTGAGGGCGCGGTGCCGGTCTTGAAAAGGCCGGCCACTGAACTCAGATCGGGGAGCGAAGGGTGGCTCAATACATTCGCGACCGCGTCAATCACCGTCCTGACTCGCCTTGCGGATGAGGGTCGTCACCCGGTGGCCGCGTCATAGAGCACACACCCCTCCTTGGCCGCGGAATGCTCGACGGTTCCTGGAGTCCTCGACCGCTCATCGAACTCCGCCTCGCTCACGACAAGGATGTCGGCCGGGAGGAGCAGGCCAGTGAGAGCCTGATGGAGCCTGACCGTCTCTTCGAAACGGTTCGCCACCGTTCGCTCGACGACGATCAAATCGACGTCGCTGTGGCTGTCGGCGTCCCCTCTCGCGTGGGAGCCGAAGAGAAGAACCTTCGATGGATCTGCAGCCGAGACCAGCCGGTCCACGGCCGCCATCAGCCGCGCCTCGGTGATCGCCCAAAGGGGTGT
>JBAWVV010000417.1:0-3836 GCA_037147115.1 Planctomycetia bacterium
GACGATCGCGTTGGTGGGGCTTGGCTGTCTCTTCGTTATCCGAGCCACTCGGCGATGGCGAACTGACGCATAGTGACTGGCAGACCGGCTCTTCAGCACGTTGAAAACGTGCTGCCACAATTTCGCGACCATACGGCGTCACACGCCTAGGGATTTAATGCCAGGACGACGCTCACGGAGATTATCCGGCAGCCAGTCGTCGTCGCCCTCGTCCGGATCAATCGTCGGGTCTGCACCCTGGCCCTGCGGCTCCTCGCCGCTGTGTGAATCGAGCGTTCCGCCTATAAACGAATAGGCCACCGGAATCATGACCAGGATCAGCACGGTGGTCACAATCTCGCCGAATGCCATCGCTGCCGCCATCGGAATCAGAAACTGCGCCTGGAAGCTGTTGTCAAAGAGGAGCGGCAACAGGCCGCCCACCGTCGTGATGCTCGTGAGAAATACCGGGCGGAACCGCACGCAGCCCGCCTCGCGAATCGCCAGGCGCAGTGGCCGCCCCGCACGGACCCGGGCGTTGATGAAGTCGATTAGCACGATCGAGTCGTTGACGACGATTCCGGAAAGGGCCACCACGCCGAACATGGTGAACAGCGACAGCGGCATGCCGAGTATGGCATGGCCGAAAACGGCACCGGCCGCACCGAAGGGGATTGCCGTCAGGATCAGCAGCGGTTGCAGGTAGGAGCGAAACTCGATCGTGAGGAGCACAAACATCGTGAACACCGAGACGATGAAGCCCAGACCGAGACTGCGGAGCGAGTCGTTCGTCTGCTCCTGCTCTCCCTCCCAGCGGACGCGGACTGCGGGAAATTCGACCTTGAGCACCGGCGCAAGCCGTCGTTCCAATTCCTGCGTGATCTGCCCAGAGGTCAGGGCCGATCCCGAGTCGATGTCGGCCGTTAGCGTGATCGACCGCTTCTGTGCCAGTCGGTTGATCTCCGAATAGCCGCGGGCCACCTTCGTATCGGCCAGTTCCCCCAGCGGGCGGGCGATGCCATCGGGACCATTCACCCGCACATCGTCGAGCGCGGCGAAGCTGCGCCGCTCTTCGCGGGGATAAGCGACCATCAGCTTCACCTCGTGCCGGCCCCGCTGCAACCGCATCACCTCCTCGCCATAGAAGCTCGCCCGGATCGTCGAAGCGACGTCGGCCAGCGACACTCCCAGCGCCTCGGCCTGCGGCTTGATTTTCATCTGGTATTCCCACTTGCCTGGCCGGGAATCGTCGTCGATATCAATGACACCCGGATACTCGGCCAGCCACCCCTTCACCCGCTCGACGGAGGCCTCCAATTGCCGCACCGAATCGGTGTCCGACGCCGCAAGCAATTTGAATTCGATCGCCTTGCCGGCCGGTCCGATATTTTCCGAGGCAAAAATCATGCTGTCCGCCCCGGGCACCGCGCCGGCGGTCTTGCGCCACTCGCTCAGAAACTGGTCGCTCGTGATGCTGCGGTTGATGGCGTCTTCGAGTTCCACGCTCACAGACCCCACGTGGCTGCCGCCGAGTTTTGACTCGATGCCAGGCTTGCCACGTAAGTCGGCTGATCCGACGGCACTGTGCACAAACGTTACGATTGGCCGGCCTCCTGCGGCCAACTTGACGGCCGTCTCATCGAGGGCCCTTTCGACCTGCGCGATCCCCCCCTCGGTCACGCTCGCCGGAGTTCCATCCGGAAAAATGAGCCTCGCCTGGATCCGCTTGGCGTCGATCTTCGGAAAGATCTTGAACGGTGTCACGCCGCCCCGAATGAGCCCGACTGCAAGGATTAGGATCGCGGCGGCGCCCGCCAGCACTACAAACCTGTTCTCGATCGCCTTTTCGAGAGCGGGAGCATACGCTCGCTTAACAAACCACTTCAGGCCTTGATCACAGTTCCTTTGCAGAAACTGCAGGGCGGGCAGGAGCGGCCGCAGCGGCGAGAACAGGAACTGGAAGAATCTCAACACGAAACTGTCGTCGTGGGCGAGGTGCCCCGGCAGCACAAAGAGTGCCTCGGCGAGCGACACGAGCACTGTGGCGATGAACGCAAAGGGCATCACCGCGATGAACTTCCCCATCACGCCGGAGACGAATAGGAGCGGTAGAAACGTGATCACAGTCGTCATCACGCCCGACACGACTGACGGCAGCACCTCCGCCGTTCCGTCGATCGCCGCCTGGGTGGGCCCCTTCCCCATCTTGCGGTGCCGTTCGACATTGTCGCTGACCACGATCGCGTCGTCGACGTCGATGCCCACGGCCATGAGAAACGCGAACATCGAGAGCATGTTGAGCGTCTGATCGCCCGCGAACATTAACGCGCCGGTGCCGAGCATCGAGACGGGCACGCCCATCGCCACCCAGAAGCCGATCTTCAGATCGAAAAAGAGCGCCAGAAGCACAAACACGATTCCCAGCCCCTGCGTGCCGTTGGAGAGCAGCATGTCGAGCCGCTCGCGAACATCAACGGAAGCGTCGGCCCAAGTGACCAGTTCGTAGCCTAACGGCAATTCGGCATCGGCGACATACTTCTTCACTGCAGCCACCATGGCCAGCAGATCCTCGCCGGAACTCCTGTCGATGGACACCATCAGCCCAGGACGGCCATTGATTCGGCTCCTACCGGCGACGTCGACGAAGCCGTCCCGTACGACCCCTAGGTCGCCGACGGTGAGCACGAGGCCGTCGGGCCGCGTCACCAGCGGCAGCTTCGCGATGTCCTCGCCGAGATACTGCTTGTTCTTGCCGCGAAGCAGGATCTCGCCACCCTCGCTGCGGATTGTGCCGCCGGGGAGGTCGAGATTCTCCTTCCGTACGATGTCGGCGACCGCCTTCAACGACAGGCCGTGCTTGCGGAGCGTGTCTTCGGAAATCTCGATCGTGATCTCGTAGTCTTTGGCGGCACCAATAGTGGCTGCCGACACCGCCGGCAGCGCGAGCAGATCGTCTCGCACTCGCTCAGCGACATCGCGCAGGTGTAGTTCCGACCGCTCGTCGGTGCTGTATGACAGCGGCGCCACGACACCCACCTTGATCGCGGGCTCGCGGAGCGTCACCTGCTCAACCTTCGGGTCCTCGGCCAATTCCGGCATGCTCGGAATCCGCTCAACTTCGGAACGGATCTCCCCGACCACCCGCTGCGGATCCTTGACGCCGTCGGTCATCTCGAAGACGCAGTAGCCGATCCCCTCGCGGGCGATGCTGGTGGTCTTCTTGATGCCCACAACGCTGCGGCAGGCCTCCTCCACCTTCTGGCAGATGCCCTCTTCGACCTCCTCCGGAGTCGCCCCGGGATAGGGCACGCTCACCAGCGCGATCTCCAGATCGAATTCCGGAAACACCTCGCGGCGCATAGTCGAGAAGCTGATCAAGCCAATGATCATCACGGCAAAGATCAGTACGTTCATGGCCGGCGTGTTGTGAACCGTCCAGGCGATGATCGACTTCATGGATTGGCCTCCACCAGTGGCATGCCTTCGCGTGGATTCGAGAGCTGACTGGTGACGATGCGGTCGGTTGGGAGCAGGCCGCTCTCCTGCTCCGCGAAGGCGATCAGGCCGCCACTTGAGTGAAACGGCCGCGCCCGCACGATCACCAGTATGCCGTCACGCATCACGAACATCTCACCCGACGGACGCACCGCCTCCTGCGGCACTGCGACCAGCGACTGCGGCACGTCGACCTGCAGGAGGACATCCACGAACATGCCTCGCAGCAGCGAACGCGGTGCCTCCGGAGGCAGGCCTGCCATCGTTGCGCCGTAGCGATCGATGGCCTTGACATTCGCCGGTTTTTTCACGAGCACGCGGCAGGGGAGCGTGCGGGTTTTCTCGTCGAGCCCCCGCCCCTC
>JBAWVV010000418.1:0-3832 GCA_037147115.1 Planctomycetia bacterium
CCCCTCGCTACCCGGTGGGTTTGGAGGAAAAAGGTGCCTGCCACCATGTGTCTTTCGGTGCGTCGGGAGGTGCGTTTCAGATCACCAGATCCGGATCCGTTCCTGCTCCGGCTTCCAGAGGGCGTCGCCTTCTTTGACCTCAAACGCTTCATAAAAAGCGTCGAGGTTCGAGACTGGGCCGTTGGCCCGGTAGCGCGACGGGCTGTGGGGATCGGTGAGCAGGCGGCGGATGAGCTCGTCCTCCCGATACTTCCGCTGCCACACCCGGCTCCAGCCGACGAAGAACAACTGGTTCGCTGTCCAGCCCTGCACAGGCTCCGGCTCCTTCCCGGCCTTGGCCAACTGAAACGCCTTGTACGACACCGCCAGGCCAGAGAGATCGGCGATGTTCTCACCGAGCGTGAAATCCCCCTTGAGCTTGCGACCGGGGAGCGGCTCGTACGATGAATACTGCTCCACGAGCCGTTTGGTGAGCCCCTCGAAGGCGACGCGATCCTGGTCGGTCCACCAGTTCTCGAGGTTGCCGTTGCCGTCGTAGCGGCTCCCCTGATCGTCGAAGGCATGGCTGATCTCGTGGCCGATGACGCCACCGATGCCGCCGTAGTTGAGGGCGTCGGGGGCATCGACCGAGAAGAACGGGGCCTGGAGGATCGCCGCCGGGAAAACGATTTCGTTGAGCGAGGGGTTGTAGTAGGCGTTCACCGTCTGCGGCGTCATCCCCCACTCTTCCCGGTCGACCGGTAGCCCGAGCTTCGAGACATTGCGGTCATGCTCCAGCTTCCGCGAGCGGATGATGTTGCCGACGAGATCGTCCGGCTGCACCTCGAGACCGTCATAGGCCCGCCACTTTTCGGGATAGCCGATCTTCGGCGTGATCTTCGCGAGCTTCTCCTTCGCTTTCCCCTTCGTCTCCGGGGTCATCCAGGAGAGCTCGTCGATGCTCGACCCGAAGGCCGTGAGAAGATTCTTCACGAGGAGATCCATCCGGGCCTTCGCCTCAGGGGTGAAGTGTTCCTTCACGTAAAGCTTGCCGACAACATCGCCCAGGGCGCCGAAGTCGCCCGCTCCCTTGCCGCTGATCGCCTCCACCGACCGCTTCCAGCGCGGCAGCTCCTCCTGGATGCCGGCGATCTTCCGGCCATGGAAGTCGAAGTGGGCCGCCTCGAAGTCGGGGGCGAGGTAGGGGGCGAAGGCGTCGATCGCCTTGAACCGTAGCCATGTCTTCCAGGTGGCGACATCGATCGTGGGGAAGAGGGCGTCAAGCTTCTCGAAGTAGCTCGGCGTCGCCACGTTCACCTCGGTGATGCCCGGCGTGCCGGCGGCCTCGAGAAACTTTGCCCAGCGGAGATTCGGGGTCTTCGCCGCGAAATCGTCGGCGGCAAACTTGTTGTAGGTCTTGATCGCGTCGCGAAGCTCAACGCGCGGCCACTGGATCTCGGCGAGTTGCTTTTCAAGGGCCAGCACCGCCTCGCCAGGCTTGGCCGTGGTGTCGCCAGTCAGCTCGGCGAGCCGGTTGACGTAGGCCACGAGCGCAGCGCGAGCGGCATTCTCCTTCTCGCCGTCGACAGAGTAGTAATCACGGTCGGGGAGCGTCGTTCCCCCTTGGGTGATCGTTGTCAGGTGGCGCATCGAGTCTTTGTCGTCGATGCCGACGTAGTGGCCGATCGGCGATGCCACGCCGAACTGCCCGCCCATCCCGAAGGCGTGAGCGATGTCGTCGTGCGAGGTAAGCCCATTGATGTGGCCGAGGATCGCGGCGATCGGCTCGTAGCCGAGGCTCGCGGTGCGCTCGGTGTTCATGAAGGCGCGGTGGAAGTCACCCACCTTTCGGGCATCGCTCCCAATCGGGGCCTCGGCGGCGGCCGCCTGCTCGACGATCGCCCGGATCCGCTCGCGCGAGAAATCGTCGAGCTTGATGAAGGCGCCGTAGTTGCTCTTGTCGGCCGGGATGGGCGTGTCTTTCAGCCACGTGCCGTTGACGTATTCATAGAGATCGTTCTGCGGCCGGGTCGTCTGGTCGAAGGCCGACACGTCGACCGGGCCAGCGGCGGCAGCAGCGGCCGGTGCCGCGGGAGCGGCAGGGGGCGCGGCCGGCTCGACGGCTTCCTTTGCCGGCGCCTCGACGGGGGGTGCCTCTGGCTTTGGCTCGGTCGTGGCCTCCTTCGAAGCCTCAGGCGCCGCTGGCTCCGGCGCGGGAGTCTCGGCAGCGGGCTCGGCCGGCCTCGTCGCGGCCTGATTGGGGTCGCTCACCGATGGCCCGGCGGCGGCCCGGTCGAGCATCGACGGCGGGGTCGCCATGCCGGGGGGAGGCGGCAGGGATTCCGACGATGCCGACTTGTCTCTGGGCGACGTCGGCTCCACCTTCGGAGCCTTGGCACATCCGGAGAGCCCCCCGAGGAGAACGAGGCCGAGGATCGTCGCGGCGGGGAGGTTTGCTCCGCCACGCGCGAAGAGCCTCCTCGGCATCCAAGTCCCCTTACCCGTCTCAACCCCCGGCTGCCGACGTTCGTGCTTCCTCATCACCTTGGTATCCTCTTCGGCGGTGTGGCAGATCCGCCGCGCGGCTTCCCGACGACAAGGCTCGGCCCTCTAGGGGGCGCGAAACCGGGGAACGTACGGCATCGGGGTGGAGTGTAGACGATTGGAGCGCATTTCCCATGATCCATACTGCCATCGATCTGGCCCGCTCGGGGAAGCAGCAGGGCTTTCTCCAGGTGCCCTACTCGCACAACCTCGGCGGCTGGGCGAACGTGATGGTGCCGATGACCGTCATCGCCCGCGGGGAAGGGCCGACCGTCCTCTGCCTCGGCGGCAACCATGGGGATGAATACCAGGGGCAGGTGGCGATCATGCGCCTCGCCCGCGAGGTGGCGCCAGAGCAGGTGTCGGGGCGGCTGATCCTCGTCCCCTCGCTGAACATGCCCGCCGCGAAGGCCGCCACGCGGCTCTCGCCGCTGGATGGCATGAACATGAACCGGGCCTTCCCCGGGCACCCGGAGGGATCCGTCACCAGCCAGATCGCCCACTACCTCACGACCGTCCTCTTCCCCGCCGCCGACGTCGTCATCGACATCCACTCCGGCGGCCGGAGCATGGAGTTTGTCCCCTGCTCCCACATGCACCTCGTCGCCGACAAGGAGCAGCGCCGCAAGATGCTCGCGGCGATGCTCGCCTGGAACTCCGACTTCTCATTTCTCTATGCCGACATCGCCGGCACGGGGCTCCTCCCGGTCGAGGCGGAGAGCCAAGGGAAGCTCGTGATCACGACCGAGATGGGGGGAGGGGAGGGGATCCCCGCGCACGTCCACCGGATCACCCAGTCGGGCCTGCGCAATGTCCTCGTCCACTGCGGCGTCCTGGCCGGCACCGAGGAAACCCGCGCCGGCCTCGGCCTTCCGCCGGCGATCCTGACGCAGGCCCTCCACCGCGACGACTACCTCCTCGCCCCTGAATCGGGGATCTTCGAGGTGGCCATCGACCTCGGCGGGAAGGTGCGCCGCGGCGACACGATCGGCTGGATCCACCACCTCGAGCGCCCCGACCGGGCGCCGGAGCCGATCCTCTCCCACTCCGAGGGCTTTCTGATCACGATGCGCGCTCCGTGCCTGACGAGCCAAGGGGACTGCGTCGCCGTGATCGCGCAGGAAGTCAGCGCCGACGAGGTTCTCCACGCGTGACCACACGCCCCCCCGGCCACGACGACGCCCCGCGCTCGGGCAGTGCCTCCGGGGCCGCCACGCTCCTCCTGGCCTTCATGTGGGGGGCTTACTTCCTCAACTATTGCGACCGCCAGGCGGTGTTTGCGATGTTCCCGGCCCTCAAGGCCGATCTG
>JBAWVV010000419.1:0-3827 GCA_037147115.1 Planctomycetia bacterium
TCGCCTTCCGGCCGAAGGGGTGATTCGGGCGGGTTCGCGCGGGCGCCGCTCGGGGCATGCCGGCAGGCTCGGGGTCGCCCACGCCCCGTCGCCGGACGTTCGCTACGGGCATCCCTGCCCTCCGCTCTCTCCGCGCCGCTTACGCTTTCGCCCTCCGGGCTGCGCTTACCGGCGAGGCCGGCTCCCGGGGCATGGGCGACCCCTCGCGAAGTCCTTTTCGTGATGCAAAAAAAGCGACGCCGGATCCGCGAGCCTTGTTTGGGCCGAGATGCTTCCCGGCCATCATTGCATCGCGCGGGCGAGTTCGGGAGCGAAGTAGGTGAGGATGGCGTCGGCACCGGCGCGCTTGATCACCAGCACGCTCTCGGCGGCGGCCTTCTCGCCGTCGATCCAGCCGTTGGCGGCCGCGGCGCGGATCATCGAGTATTCGCCACTCACCTGGTAGGCGAAGGTCGGCACCCCGAAGGCGCGCTTGACGCGGTGGATGATGTCGAGCGCCGTGCCGGCCGGCTTCACCATCACCATGTCGGCCCCTTCGGCGAGGTCGAGGGCCACCTCGCGGAGGGCCTCGTCGCCGTTGGCGGTGTCCATTTGATAGGTCTTCTTGTCGGTGACGCCGCGGGCAGCGCCATCCCCGAGCGCCGCCGATGAGCCGAGCGCGTCGCGAAACGGCCCGTAGAACGCCGAGGCGTATTTGGCGGCGTACGAGAGGATGCAGACATCCTGCCTTCCCGCCCCGTCGAGCGCCCTGCGGATCGCCCCGACGCGGCCGTCCATCATGTCGGAGGGGGCGACGATATGGCAGCCCGCGCTTGCAAGCGACAGGCTCTGCTGGCAGAGCACGGCGACCGTCTCGTCGTTGACGATCCGGCCGTCGGCGAGGAGGCCGTCGTGGCCGTGGCTTGTGTAGGGATCGAGGGCGACGTCGCAGATGATGCCGACGCTGTCGCCGGTCTCGCGGCGGATGGCGCGGACCGTCCGGCAGGCGAGGTTGTCGTCGTCGAAGGCGTGCGCGGCGTCGTCGCTCTTGTGTCGGCTCTCGACGACCGGAAACAGTGCGATCGCCGGGATCCCGAGGGCTGCCGCTTCGGCCGCCGCCCTCACGATTCCCTCGATCGAGAGCCGTTCGACCCCCGGCATCGCCCCCACCGGCACGGCCGCGGGGTGGTCGTGGACGAACAGCGGCCAGATCAGGTCAGCCGGTGTCAAGACTGTCTCGGCCACGAGGCTCCGCAGCCAGGCGTGCTGGCGGATCCGCCGCGGGCGGGTGGTGGGAAAGCTGGCGCCGGCGGGGAGGAGAGGTTCTGGCATGGGGAGCAGCGGGCCTCGGGGGTCTGGGGGAGTGCAGGCGTGGTCAGCGGTCGTCGACGACGATCACACTTCCGAGTGCCACCGGCGGCGGCGCGGGGGGGCCGGTGAGGGACGCGATCGCGCACGCTTCGTCGGTCTCCCACACGCTCACTTGGCGGGCGACGACGCCGAGGTCGGAGAGCACCCCTGGGCAGACCACCTCGAGGAGGTAGCGGGCCATGTTCTCGGCGGTCGGATTCCAGGGGAGGAGAAAGAGCTTCGACGGGGTCGACTGCCGCACCGCCGCAATCGCGCCAGAGTCCTCGACAAAGAGGATGAAGGCGTGGTCCCAATTCGTGTCGAGCCAGCCGAGAAGCCGCTTCTTGATCAGCGAGAAATCGACGATCCGCCCCACGTCATCGACCGCCGCCGCCCCGCCGGCCGCCACCACTTCGACATCGACCCGGTAATTGTGGCCGTGAAGGTAGGCACACTTGCTCTCGTGCCGGTAGAGGCGGTGGCCGGCGCAGAATCGCAACTGCCGCACCAGCGCGAGGCTGGTCGTCGAGGCCTGTGGGGATGGCATGGGCGCCGGGGGCTCCGAAGCGTGGAGAGAACAGACGAATCATACCCCTGCGTTTGCACCCGGGCAGGGACGTGGAGACGGTGGGCCTCGCCCGATTTGCCGGAGGGCTTCCTCCCGTGGCATCATCCCTGAGGGGGCGTGACCGGATCGGTTCAGCGGCCGCCACCCCGGTTTCAAGAAGTCAGAGGTTCCTCATGCCACGCCGCGATTGTGCCGTCCGTCCCCGGGTGGCAGTCCACCTGCTCGGTCTCCTCCTCCTCGTGCCGCTGGTCGCCAGGGGGGCCGATCTCCCCGCACAGGCACTCCTCCCGGTTCGTGAGGTGAGTGTTTTCAAGGACGGCCATGCGTTTGTCGTCCATCGTGGCAGCGTGCCGGTCGATGCGGCAGGGGACGCCGTCCTTCGCCATCTCCCCGCCCCGGTGATGGGGACATTCTGGGTTGGGGCGATCGATGGCGGTGCGGAGCAGCGGGGGATCGGTGTCGCGGCGGTGACCGCTTCCCAGAGCCGCGTCAGGGTCGAGCGGACGGCGCTGTCGCTCAAGGAGCTCGTCGATGCCAATCCCGGTGCGAAGGTCCTCGTCACCGAGATCCCACCCCCCAGCCGCGATCCGGCCCCGTATGAGGCGACGATCCTCGCGGCGCCGGTGCAGACGTCAGAGGAGCTCGAGTCGCTCGCCCCGCCGGGCGACGGCCCCAAGCTCCCGGTCGCCTCGGATCTTGTCTTCGTGCGGACCGAGGCCGGAACGCGCGTGCTATCCCTCGCGCGCGTCCAGGACATTACCTTCCATGACGGCCCTTCCACGAAGCTCGGCCGCGATGAGCTGCGCAGTGCCCTCACGCTTCGCATGATCCGCCGTGGTGCGGGGGACAGGGCGGAGCCGCTGGCCGGCGGCGCGGCTGATATCGGGCTGATGTATGTCCAGCGCGGCCTCCGCTGGATCCCGTCGTACCGGGTCGAGCTCGACGGCAAGGGGCAGGCCCGCGTCTGGCTTCAGGCGACGCTCGTGAATGATCTGGTCGATCTCGACGACGTCACCTGCAACCTCGTCGTTGGCGTCCCCACGTTTGCCCTGAAAGACTCCGCCGACCCGATCGGCCTGGAGCAGGCGGCGGCCCGTCTGGCGCAGGCGGTCAACCTGGACAACGGCAACCGCTTCGGCAATTTCTACGCCAACTCAATGATGTCGCAGGTGGCCGGTGGGGCCGGCGCGGGGGTAGCGCCCGCCCAGGAGGCTGACGCGGGCGATGCAAATGGCGAGAAGACAGAGGATCTCTACGTCTTCCGTCTCGAGCATGTGAGCCTCAAGAAAGGCGAGCGGATGGTGGTGCCGGTGAGCGTCGGCTCGCTTCCCTACCGGGATTTCTTCAAACTCGACATCCCCCTCACCCCGCCGCCCGAGTTTGTCCAGCAGCTCGACCCCCGGCAGGGGGCAGAGTTCGCGCGGCTCATGGCGGCGCCGAAGGCGGTCCATACGATTCGCCTCTCGAACACCGGCAAGGCACCGCTGACGACGGCGCCGGCGCTGGTGATGCGCGACGGCCGCGTTCTCGCCCAGGGGATGCTCAGCTATACCTCAGTCGGCGCCGAGGTCGATCTCGCCGTCACCACGGCGATAGACATCCGCGTCACGAAGGAGGAGCAGGAGACGCGCCGCGTCCCCAATGCCCAGAACTGGAACGGCGAGCAGCTGGCGAGGCTCGAGCTCACCGGAGAGCTAACGCTCAAGAACCTCCGCGGCCAGCCGGTCGACGTCGAGGTGGTGCGGCACGTTTTCGGCTCTGTCGAGTCGGCCGACCACGACGGCGTCATCGAGCGAGTCAACGTCCTCGAGGATCTCTCCCTCCTCGGGCAGGCCGCCGGGCCGGCGGGCCCGGGGCGGGGCGGTCCGGCAGGATTCGGCTGGTTTAACTGGCCCCCGTGGTGGCGGCAGTTCAACGGCGCGGCGCGGAT
>JBAWVV010000420.1:0-3808 GCA_037147115.1 Planctomycetia bacterium
GCCACCGCGGCCTGCAGGTTTGCATCGATCGCCGCCAGGAAGGCCTGGGTATCGAGATGCGGCTGGCCCGGCCCAACGAGAATGGCGAGATCCTTCGTCATCTTCCCCGTCTCGACCGTCTCGACGCAGACCCTCTCGAGCGTGTCGGCGAAATGGGTCAGCGCTGGCGTGCCGTCGAGTTTGCCACGGTGGGCCAGCCCGCGCGTCCAGGCGAAGATCGAGGCGATCGGGTTGGTGGAGGTCGGCTTCCCCTGCTGGTGATGGCGGTAGTGCCGGGTGACCGTGCCGTGGGCCGCCTCGGCCTCGACCGTCTTCCCATCCGGTGTCATCAGCACGCTCGTCATCAGCCCCAGCGAGCCGAAACCCTGGGCGACGATGTCGCTCTGGACATCGCCGTCGTAGTTCTTGCACGACCAGACGTAGCCACCTTCCCACTTCAGGGCCGAGGCGACCATGTCGTCGATGAGGCGGTGCTCGTACGTCAGCCCCTTGGCCATAAAGTCAGTCTTGAACTCGGCGTCGAAGACCTCCTGGAAAATATCCTTGAAACGGCCGTCGTAGGCCTTCAGGATCGTGTTCTTCGTGGAGAGATAGACCGGGAAGCTCCGCGCCAAACCATAGCGGAAGCTCGCCCGGGCGAAGTCGCGGATCGAGTCGTCGAGGTTGTACATCGCCATCGCGACGCCCGATGACGGGAAGTCGTAGACCTGCATCTCCATCGGCTTCGAGCCGTCGGCCGGCGTGAAGGTGAGCGTGAGCTTCCCGGCACCGGGGATCTTCACGTCGGTGGCCCGATACTGATCGCCGAAGGCATGGCGACCGACGACGATCGGCTTCGTCCAGCCGGGAACGAGCCGCGGGATGTTGCCGATGATGATCGGCTCCCGGAAGATCACACCGCCGAGGATGTTGCGGATCGTGCCATTGGGGCTCTTCCACATCTTCGACAGGGAGAACTCCTTCACCCGCGCCTCATCCGGCGTGATCGTGGCGCACTTCACGCCGACGCCATGCTCGAGGATCGCGTGCGCGGCGTCGATCGTCACCTGATCGCCTGTTGCCTCGCGGTGCTCGATCGAGAGGTCGTAGTATTTCAGCTCAAGATCGAGATACGGGAGGATGAGCTGGTCTTTGATGAACTGCCAGATGATGCGAGTCATCTCGTCACCATCGAGTTCGACGACCGGACCGACGACCTTGATCTTGCCGGGCTTGCTCACGCGCTTCTCCAGGAAACCGGTGGGATGAGAGGGCTTGCCGCCCCTCCATGACCTCCGCCCCTCATCACCTCGCCGGAGCGACGGAGTGGGCCGAAGATCTCCAAACGATGGGTGAAACTACCCCGTTGGCCCCAGCGTGACAACTCACGCAGCGCCCATGTCGGCGAGCGCGAAGCGCAATGCGACCTACAGAAAACGAAATCGGCCCCGGACGCGCGCTTGCTGATGCGTTCGGGGCCGATGGTTCTGGCGATGGGCGGCGACGGGCGCTCGCGTCAGGTCGAGCGGTCGCCGAAGGGGGCGACGTAGCGCGAGGGGCGACTGCTCGTTCCCGCTGCCGGGAAATCGCGGCTGTCGGTTGCGGGAGGAGCCGGGGAGACCGACGGGCCGCTCGGCGTGGCGGGCTGGTCCTTCGGCGTGCCGAAATCGAGCGTCGGGGACTCGGCAGTCACGCCCTTGGCAGCCTCCGCCGGCGCGGCCGTGGCCGGAGCCTTCGCTGCCGGGAGGGGGATGACCTCGATCTTCTCCAGCGGCAAGGGGGACGAATCACCGACGATCACGGGCTTCTCAGCAACGGTCGGGGTGCCGGACGAAGCGGGCGAGCCCACGGCGGGATCGGCATGCTTCAGCGGCGAGGGACCCCATCCCTCGACGGCCGGCTTGGCGGTCTCGGCCGGGGTGACATCGCGGTACGTCTTGAGGGGGGCCGCCTCGGCCGGCGTGAGGGCCGGGGCGGTGGTCGCCACGGGGGCCGGGGCTGTCGGCTTCGCCGACGGCAGCGGGGCGATGGCCGTGGCCGCGACGACGCCGCTGTTGGTTGCCGCGCTCCGCGGGGCGGCTGCGGAGACGGCCGCCGCCGGGGCGGCCGGGAGCGGATGGCCGCACGGGTCGAGCGGCACCCGAAGGACGACGGTGCGCGGCGCGCGGACGGTGTAGGTGTAGGGGGTCCTCTTCTCGACAACCCGTGGCACCTGGGTCGTGCGTTCCTCGGTGACGAACTTGCAGACCTGCACGGTTACCGGCTCGACCTTCTCCTCGGTGACGAGCTTGTAGACCTGGACCGGCACCTTCCGGACTTGCTCCTCGGCCACGTATTTGCAGACCTGGACCGGGACCTTGTTCTCGACCCGCTCGACAACCTTCCGCACGGTCTGGACCGGCACCTGACGGACCTGCTCCTCGGCCACCATCTTCGTGACCTGGACGGGCACCTGCTGGACGACCTGCTCGTCGACATAGCGGACGGTCTGGACCGGAACCTGCTGGACGACCTGCTCGTCGACATACTTCATCGTCTGGACGGGCACCTGCTGGACGACCTGCTCGTCGACGTACTTCATCGTCTGGACGGGCACCTGCTGGACGACCTGCTCGTCGACGTACCGCATCGTCTGCACCGGCACTTTCCGGGTGACAACGCGGTTGACGACGGTCGTCTCGGGGACCTGCATCGCCACGACGTTGGGCTGGTAGACGCGGTTGACCTGATTCATGACGACGCCCGGTGTCATCGTCCAGGCGTAGCCCCCCGGCTGCCAGTTTGCCAGACCGGTGTACGGGTTGACCGCCCATCCCCCCTGCACCCAGCCG
The DNA here is from genome assembly GCA_037147115.1 of Planctomycetia bacterium. GTDB lineage: Bacteria > Planctomycetota > Planctomycetia > Pirellulales > UBA1268 > QWOP01. Next base: position 2,811 of record JBAWVV010000420.1, read on the forward strand.
AGCTGGGTGCTGCCGGGCGCGACCATCGGCGTCACCTGGTCGACATAGCCGCCGCGGTCGGCGTAGGCCGTCTTGTACGTGGTGACCGGTTCGGCGACGGTGTAGGCTTCCTCGCGCTCAGCGGTCTCGTAGACCGGCTTGCGGACAACGCTCACCTGCTGCTGCATGACCGTCTCGGCGACCGGCTTGCGGACAACGCTCACCTGCTGCTGCATGACCGTCTCGGTGACTGGCTTGCGAACCACGCTCACCTGCTGCTGCATGGCGGTCTCGTAGACCGGCTTACGGACCATGCTCACCTGCTGCTGCATGACCGTCTCGGCGACCGGTTTCATGACGGTGAACCGCTCCTCGCGCGTTGAGGTCTCGACGACGTCGCGCACCTGGTCGTAGCTGCGGTCCTCGACAACGGTTTCCCAGACCGGCTTCATGACGGTGGATCGCTCCTCACGGGTCTGCGTCTCCCACACGGGGCGTTGGACGGTGGAGCGGCGCTGAGTCGTCTGCGTCTCCCACACCGGCTTGGAGACGGTGTAGGTCTTCGTGTCGTAGACCGTCTCGTAGGTGACGCGGACCGCCTCCATTTGTCGTTCGTCGTACACCGTCTGAAAGTCGAGACGGTAGGTCTGGGTCGCGGCCGGCGCGGCGGCCGTGACCGTCTCTCCGCAGCAGCCGGCGTCGGCGACCGGCTGGAGGAGCGGGAGCGGCATGAGCTGCGCGAGAGCGACGAGCATGGCGCCGAGGGTGTCACGACGACGGTGCCGGCCAGACCGGACGGCCGGACCGAACAACGTGGACTCCGCGACTCGGGACAGGTTGTGCATGGTGACGACCATCGGATCTCCTCCTGGGAAAGCACTCCCGAGACTAATTCCGTGAACGCAGCCTTCAAGCGGTTTGTTCACTTTTTTTCCTGGTATTTCCCGGAAAAAAAGCCCCTCGAGCCGGCGCCAACGGTGTAATCGTTCCAGCTTACGGCGGTCGGCAAGGGGCGGGGC
>JBAWVV010000421.1:0-3791 GCA_037147115.1 Planctomycetia bacterium
CTTCCGGAGGCGCACGCCCCGGCCGGAGCGGCCTTGCCCGGAGCGGCCTCCGCTGGTGGGGCCAAGCCTGGACGAGTCCCCGGCAATCGTCCGGAAGGGGAGAGTGGTTTTCGCCCCTGGCCGTGGTGGGCGCCGAGGTTTTGGCACGGCATGCCGCTGGGCGTGTGGCTGCCACTGGTCGCCGAGCACCGCGCCCGGGCAGACCTGAGCCGGTGGGGGCTGATGGTCACGATCACCGCCGCGTCGGTGTTCAACTCCGTCATGGAGCCGATTTCGAATCTCCGCTTCGGCCGCCAACTTGCCAGCCCGCCACAGACGCCGCCGCCGCTGTTCATCATTGGCCACTGGCGGTCAGGGACGACGCTCCTCCACGAACTGACGATGCTCGACGGCCGCTTCTGCTGCCCCAACTATTAGCAGTGCTACGCCCCGGGGCACTTTCTCCTCACCGAACGCGCCCTCGCCCCGCTGGTGAAACTGATCCTCCCGGCCAAACGGCCGATGGACGACATGGCCGCCGGGCTCGATCGGCCGCAGGAGGATGAGTTTGCCCTCATGAACTTGGGCGCGCCCTCCCCCTACCGCCGGATGGCGTTCCCCGTCACGAGCCCGCCGTACGCTGAGGCGCTCGACCTCACCAAGCTCTCCCCCGCGGAGCTGGCCCGCTGGCAGGCGACGCTCCGCCGCTTCCTCGGGCTCCTGGCCGTCGCCGATGCGCGCCGGCCGGTGCTCAAGAGCCCCCCCCACACCGCCCGCGTCGGTGTGCTGGCGGGGATGTTTCCGGAGTCACGGTTTCTCCATGTCGTCCGCGACCCCCACGCGGTCTTCAATTCAACGATGAAGCTGTGGCGCTCGCTCCACGAAGGCCAGGGGATGCAGGTCGATCGTGGCGAAGGCCTCGAGGAATATGTCTTCTCCGCCTTCGAGGAGATGTATGCCGCCTTCGAACGCGACCGGGCCACGCTCGATCCCAACCGGCTCCACGAAGTCCGCTATGAGGACCTCGTCGCCGATCCGGTGGGAACCCTCCGCACGGCCTACGATCGGCTCGACCTGGGCGACTTCGAAGCCGTCCGCCCGAGGCTCGAGCGACATGCCCGGGAGATGAAGGACTACCGCGCCGGATCGTACCGGCACGATCCCCGCATCGCTGCCGAGATCGTCCGCCGCTGGGGGCCGTTTCTCGAGCGCTACGGCTACGGCAGCAGCGACGCGTAGCCGTCAGTCGAGGAACCGGGCCCGCAGGGCTGGCGTGGGAACGCGGCAAACCTCGGTGCGGCCGAACCACCGGTAGCGATTGCGGGCCACCAACGTGTAGACCGCATCCCGCAGGCAGCGCGGCACGACCAAGGCCACCCGAGCCAGCGGCCAGAGGCCGGAGAGGTATTTCGTCGTCGCCAGGGCCGCATCGGAGCGGACGAGCGCTTTCCCTCCTACAATGAAGACCATCGTGTCGGGCTCATCCGGCATCGGGAGGCGCTGCTCGGCGAGGAGCCGCCGGCCGGTCTCCGACTGGAGCGCGGCAAACTGCAGCCGACCGTGGGGATCACGGTCGATGAGGAAGTTGACGGCGCCGCTGCAGAGGGTGCAGTGGCCGTCGAAGAGGACGATCCCCGCTGGCGGAATCGCCGCTGGATCCCGCTCCGCGCGGGGGGCGCTCCGGTCGGCGGTGGCGGCAGGAGAGAGCATGGGACGCGTGCGCCGGATGGGGCGGGGTGGGTGCGAGGGCCGCGGGGAGAACCCGGTCGGGATTCTATGGAAATCATAGGTCACGCTTGCGCCGCGGCGCTCCCATCCGGGTTCCCTCGCTCGGGGAGGCCTATGGGAGGCCCTGCACGAAGCTTTTTTTAGGGTATGATCATTCGGCTTGGGGGGGCATGAGGATTTTTCAAGAGCCTCCGGGGATCGAGTTAGGAAGTCGTGGAGGAATCTGCGTATGTCGTCCGCCGCAACAAGTGTCTCCCGAGAGTCGTCCGCCGTGGCCGCCGAGGCCGAGATGGTGGCCGATGCCCACCGGAAGATGACCCGGGCCCTCGGCACCGTGATCATCGGCCAGGAGTATGTCCTCGATCTCCTCCTCACGGCTCTGTTCTGCAAGGGGCACTGCATCCTCGAGGGGGTGCCGGGGCTGGCGAAGACGCTCATGATCTCGAGCCTCTCCAAGCTCCTCTCGATGTCGTTCAACCGGATCCAGTTCACCCCCGATCTGATGCCTTCCGATATCACCGGCACCGAGATCCTCCAGGAAAACAAGTCGAGCGGGCTGCGCGAGCTGCGGTTTGTCCAGGGGCCGGTGTTCGCCAACCTTGTCCTCGCCGACGAGATCAACCGGACGCCGCCGAAGACGCAGTCGGCGCTCCTCCAGGCGATGCAGGAGCAGCATGTGACCGTGTCGGGGAAGTCGTTTGCCCTCCCGAACCCGTTCTTCGTCCTCGGTACGCAGAACCCGATCGAAAGTGAGGGGACATACCCGCTCCCCGAGGCGCAGCTCGACCGCTTTATGTTCAAGATCAGCGTTGAATACCCGACCCTCGCCGACGAGATCCGCATCGCCACCTCGACGACCTCGCGGCAGACGGTGAAGCTTGAGCCGGTGATGACCGAGGCCGACATCCTCCGGATCCAGGACGTCGTCCGCGACGTCCTCGTCGCTGATCCGGTTGCCTCCTATGCCGTCCGCCTCGCCCGGGCCACGCGCCCCTCCGATCCTTCGAGCTCGGCCGAGATCCGCCGCTGGCTCTCCTGGGGCGCAGGTCCCCGGGCCTGCCAGTCGCTGCTGCTCGGCGCCAAGGCCAGGGCGCTCCTCGACGGGCGTCCGAGCGTGTCGTTCGACGATGTCCGCACCGTCGCCAAGCCGGTCCTGCGGCACCGCCTCGTCGTCAGCTTCACCGCCGAGAGTGAAGGGGTCTCGACCGATCAGGTCATCGATCGGATCCTCGCGAGCCTCCCCGAGGCGGGCTGATCCCCGCCAGCTATCCCCGCGACACAAGCTAGTCCGCACGAGCACGCAGCATGCCCCCCCCCAATGCCAGCCTGACCACGAAGGGACCGACGGCGCCTGCCGGATCAGCCGATCCGTCGCGGCTCCTCGACCCGCTGGGGATCGCCCTGGTCGAGCGGATGGAGCTTGTCGCCCGAAAGGCCGTCGAGGGGCTCCTCTCCGGCCTCCATCCCAGCCCGTTCTTCGGGTCGAGCGTGGAGTACGCCGACCATCGCCCCTACACCCCCTCCGACGAGATCCGCTCGATCGACTGGAAGCTCGTTGCCAAGACCGACAAGTACTACGTCAAGCTGTTCGAGGAGCAGACGAACACCCGCGTCACGATCCTCCTCGACACGAGCCGGTCGATGGAGTTTTCCGGTGGCGACGGGATCACGAAGCTCGAGTATGGCCGGTTTCTCGCCGCGGCCCTCTGCCACCTCGCGCTCCGGCAGAACGACGCCGCTGGGCTGGCGACGTTCGACGGCGAGGTCCGCAGCTATATTCCGCCCCGGTCGATGGCCAATCACTTCCGCCACATCCTCGCGAGCTTGGCCCAGGCGACGCCGGGGGACGACACGCGGATCGGCCCGGTGCTTCAGGCCCTCGCCGGGCGGATCCCGCGGCGTGGGATCGTGATCCTGATCAGCGATCTCCTCGACGACCCCGCCGGCGTCGCCACCGGGCTCTCGCTCCTCAAGTCGCGCCGCCACGACCTCGTCGTGTTTCATGTCGTCGATCCGGCGGAGCGCGATTTCCCCTGGACGAAGATCACGCGCTTCAAGGACATCGAAGGGCAGGGGCGCGTCGT
>JBAWVV010000422.1:0-3778 GCA_037147115.1 Planctomycetia bacterium
GGCCAAAGCTGCACTCGGGTGCCGGCTGCGCTTCGCCATCCATGGCTGCGCTTGCCTGCAACGCCGGCTCCCAGGGCATGGCCACCCCCTCGCCAGTGGCTTTGGTTGGGGGGAGTAGAGAGAGGGGGGGCTTGAGCGGCGGAGTGCCGGCTGGTGGCGTGTGCTGAACGCTACCGCGAGGTCTTGCGTCCCACGAAGCGGTAGTAGGGAGCGCGGAGAAACGGGACGTACGGGAGCTTTGCCATGCCCTCGTCGAGCGAGACGCGCTCGAAGTGGCGAGTCAGATAGGAAATGTGATCCGGGCTGGGGTGGACGTTGTCGGTCGAGAACCAGATCGGGATCAGCGAGCGCGTCAGCCACGAATGACGCGTGCGTCCCTCGGGGACATACTTCCGCGACACATGAAAATCGACGACGCCGATCGTGCCGCCGTCGCGGAGGATCTTCTTCGCCTGATCGATGGCGGCGAACCAGTCGGGGATCATCGTCAGCGAATAGGAGCAGGTGAGGAGGTCGACCGGCTCCGGTGGCTGAAACGTCGTCGCGTCGGCCACGACCGTCTCGACATTCGTCCACCCGCGTGCCTCGATCCTCCGCCGGCACTCCTCGAGGAGCGGCTCGCAGAGATCGACGACATAGACCTTGCGGCATTTGGAAAGCCACGGTGCGGCGTCGAGATTGGCCCCCGTCCCGCCGCCGAGATCGACCCACACGCTCCCCTCGGCCGGCGCGAGGCTCGCGAGCAATTCCCTCCGCCCCTTCAGGAGCCGCTCGCGGAAGCCGTCGTAGTCGGCCGCCTGCCCCTCGTAAAAACTCTTCAGCCGGTCGGCATGCGTCGCCCCCTTAATCGGGGTGAAGAGCATGTGCCAGAGAACGCGGAGATCAGACGAGATCGACATCGGGAAACCTTGGGCTTGAGCTGGATCGATCTGGTCAGCCTACCGCTTCACGGCTGCATCTGGCAGGGAAGCTCTCCTCCCGGCGGACCGCGGCGGGGCAGGGGAGGGCACCATCACTTCCCGACATCGAGGCCGACGAGTGTCTTGTCGTCGCGCAGATAGAGCCGGCCGCCGGCGAGGGCGGGGAGGGCCCGGACGCTCCCCGTCAGCGGGCGGGCCGACGCGAGGATCTCGGGGCCCTTGGGCGACGCCTTCACGAGCTTCACGCTCCCATCATTGCCAACGACGAGCAGCTTCCCATCGGCCGCCACGAGTGTTCCATAGCCAAACCCCTTTTCAACCCAGGCGACCTTGCCGGTGGCCACGTCGACGCACTTCAGATCGCCCGGCGGGCCATCCTCGCGGCCGTCGAGGGCGTAGGCATGCGTGCCGACGACGACCGGCGTGCAGTACTGCGTGGCGAGGCTGTCGGCGCCGTCCCACACCGGCTTCGCCCCCCGGCCGTCGATCGCCGCGTAGACCGAGCCAATCCCGTACGACGCTGTGACAAGAAGGTGCCCGGCATCCCCGAGGACCGGCGTGGCAGCGTTCACCGTCGGCCCCCGCATCCCGAAAGGAAAGCTCCAGGCAACCTTCCCGGTGGCCGGGTCGAGCAGCAGGCACTGGTAGCGCGTCACCATCGCCACCCGCGGCGCCCCGTCAACATCGATCGCGACCGGCGCCGCATAGCTTGCCGGCTCCGCGGTCGCTGTCCACACCGGCTCCCCGGAATCGAGGCGGAAGGCGACCACGCCGCAGTCGGCCTTCTTCCCGCCGACCTTCGTTCCTCCGACGTTGACGATCACATTCCCTCCGGCCACGACCGGCGTACTTCCGGCGCCAAAATAGCCTTCCTGGGCGGCATACTCCTCGTGCGTCCGCCGCTGCCAGAGCTGCTTTCCAGTCGCTGCGTCGTGGGCCGAGAGCACCCCCTGCGCGCCGTACGTGATCACGGTGCCGCCAGAGAGCACCGGCACGCAGAGCGGGCCATCTCCCCCTCCCACCTGCGGGCGGAAGCTCGTCGCATACCCGGCGCTCCAGAGCGTCGCGCCGGTGGCGGCATCGAGGGCCTCGACGACTTCCTTCGCCCCCTGGCGGTGAAACAGAAATGCCCGCCCTGCAGCGACGGCGATCCCGGCGTAGCCGCTCCCGACGGCCTTCTTCCAAGCGACTTTGGGCCCGTTGGCCGGCCAGGAGTCGGCGAGGCGTTCGTCGGCGGCCGCCCGGCCACTGCGGTCGGGACCGAGGATCTGCGGCCAGTCGCCGGCACTTGCGGGCCACGCGGGGGCCGCAGCACAGAGCGCAAGTGCGAGCAGACACCGGGCGGGGGTGGTTCGCCCCCGGCTCCGGACCGTATCCTTGCGGTCGCGGCGGGGGTGGATGGCGGCAGGAACAGCTTCAGCGGAGTGCCAAGGCATGCGTTTCACGTTTCCAAGAAGGAAGACACGAGAGAAAACCGGTGGGAAAACCGAGCGGCATCATCTCGGCGGCTGCGTCGTCGCCGCCCTGCTCGTGGCGTGCGGTGGCCTCAAGGCATCCGCCGACACGCCGTGGAGCGGCTTCCGCGGGCCGACCGGCGATGGAGTGTCGCACGAAACAAACCTCCCCGTCGAGTGGAGCGAAGAGCAGGGGGTGGCCTGGAAGACGCCCGTCCCGGGCAAGGCCTGGTCGAGCCCGGTGATCGCCGCCGGCACCGTCTGGATGACCAACGCCACCGAGGATGGAAAGCGCCTCTCGGCGGTCGCCGTCGACTGTGCCTCCGGCAAGGTCGTCTACGACATCACCCTCTTTGAGACGCCCGAGCCAGCTTTCTGTCACGCCTTCAACAGCCCCGCCTCCTGCACGCCGGTCCTCGAGGGGCACACGCTCTACGCTCATTTCGGCAGCAACGGCACTGCCGCGGTCGACACCGCCACCGGCAAGATTCTCTGGAAGCAAGAGACACTCCGCTGCGATCACCACCGCGGCCCCGGGTCGTCGCCGATCATCCATGGCGATCTGCTGATCGTTCCCTTCGACGGCTTCGACGTGCAGTATGTCGTTGCCCTCGACAAGCACACGGGCGCCATTGCCTGGAAGCATGACCGCAACATCGACTACGGGACCGACGATGGTGACGCCAAAAAGGCCTACGGCACCGGGAGCGTGATCGACGTCGACGGCCGCGCGCAGGTGATCATTCCCAGCGCCGGCGCCACGATCGCCTACGATCCCGTCACCGGCGCCGAGATCTGGCGCGTGAAGCATGGCGGGATGAACGCCTCGGCCCGGCCGCTCTATCGATCGGGGCTCGTATATCTCAATACCGCCGCCGGCGGCATGAAGCTCCTCGCCGTCCATCCCGACGGCACCGGCGACGTCACCGGCTCGAAGATCGCCTGGACGAGCGCTCAGGGCTCGGGCACGCGCTCGAGCCAGCTTCTCCTCGGCGACCGGCTGTTCATCGTCGGCGATGCGGGCACGGCGACGGCGCTCGACGCAGCCACCGGCAAGGCGGTCTGGCAGAAGCGTCTCGGCGGCGAGTTTTCCTCATCGCCGATCGTCGCCGACGGGAAGATCTACTGCCCTGACCAGGAGGGCCAAACGACGGTCCTCTCCGCCGCCGAGCCCTACGACGTCCTTGCCACAAACAAGCTCGCCGACGGCTGCATGGCCTCGCCGGCGGTCTATGGAAGCGCCCTCTATCTGCGCACGAAGACCCACCTTTACAAGATCGTCGCCGGGAAGTGACCGGCCGATCGACCGCGGACGATTCCCCGTGCCCATCGGCGATCACGATTGCCCCAGATCCTCCTTCAGCCGTCCCTACCATGGCCACCATCGCTCCTCCCGATCCGGCG